>JAEFCZ010000018.1 GCA_016125975.1 Candidatus Nitrosopumilus sp. | reverse complement strand
TCTAGTGCACCTTGGTACTCTGGATTCACATTTTGTGGTTCTGCAGTAAGATGAATTGCTTCAACTGCGGTTGCTGCATCAAAAGTTCCTTTATTGTAAAGTTTGAGTTTGTCTCCAACTCCATCAATAATGTCACTTGTGATTCTTGCATTTACATATGCTAAGTGAACTTCTTTGATACCATCTAGTGCTTCATCAGCTGAGATTTTATCCAACTCAAATTTGTGGATAAAGGCATCTAGTTGTGCTGGAAATTCTTGATCCGCATTGTGTGAAGAAACTATAATCTTTGTTGTACTATGTTTCTTTGAATGATCATCAGAATGAACACTTTCAGGGATATTAGTAGAACTTCTAAATGCGGCAACCCAACTATCTTGATATGCTGCTTTTCCGCCTGGGTAATCTGAACATAACATCAATCCACAGATGTCGGTACTAGATGATGCAGAATTCTTGCTTTTTAGGGCATCAACATCTGGAACAAAACTTGTTCCTAGTACTCCAACAACCATGATTGCCATCATGAAAATTACCAAACTTGTTTTTGTCATTGAAACTGTAAAAGAAAATTTTCTTTTAAACGGTAGCTCCATTCTTAAAAGATATTATAATTATTGAGAATAAGATATTGAATTTG
The DNA here is from genome assembly GCA_016125975.1 of Candidatus Nitrosopumilus sp. GTDB lineage: Archaea > Thermoproteota > Nitrososphaeria > Nitrososphaerales > Nitrosopumilaceae > Nitrosopumilus. The sequence continues at coordinate 27,651 of JAEFCZ010000018.1, read as the reverse complement.
GTTTCATAAAAATGGAATTAGGAATACAAGAAAACATAAAGTGTTTCAAAAGTATGTTCTAATTTTTTAGAAGCATTGGTTTTCTTAAATGAGGAATTATTTCACAATCTCTAGTTGATAAAAAAATCAAAAACACTACTTACTCAAAAATATGACATAGCACAAAAAATTTTTAGTGAACTCACAAATTTGGAATCAAGACATATACTATTTGCTACTATAAAAAACCACAAATCCATTCAAGATATTTCAAGAGAGCAAAAAATTCCTCTAAGTTCAGTATACAAAAGAATGGAATCATTAAAAGAATGCTCATTAATTCATGAAAAGGTAGATTTCTCTGAAAATGGGCGTGTTACCAGATATTATCAAAGTAAAATCAAAGATATAGAAATAAGCATTACAAAATTTGACCCTATAATTCGATTTACAAAAAACAAATTGATGAAAAATGACTAGTCTAACATCTGTTAAAGTGTGTGTTCTGTGTGGAGAAACTTTTACGATATATGCAATGACTAAAAATAAGCAATCATGTCCAAAATGCCAGGGACTTTTAGTACCTTAAAAAATGGCCTGTAGAGGAATTTGTGAAAGGTATAGATCTGAAAATCAGAGGTACAATCAAGGAGTTAAGAGATGTACTTCTTGTGAGACATATTTGGAATTTGATGGCGTGCAATGTCCATGTTGTAGAACTCAGCTTAGAGGGAAAAGAAAAAGTAAATAATTTTGTCATTTAGATAAGACAGACAATATTGGCATAGCATCCCATTGATGCAGATAATAATTCAAAACACCAGAACAGATATTCTCATATTTTTTGAAAAACTCTTTTGCTTCATCTTCTGTCGCCTCAAAAACTGCCATGGATGATTGTTCATTATCAAATCCACCAGACCACATGATTCTTCCGTTTGATTGCCATTCATCTACTAATGCTGCTACTTGAGGGGCAATCATTTCCAAGTCAAGTGAATTGGTATCTTCTTTGATATTACTAACAAGTACCCATGGTTTTGTTTCTTGATGACTCATGGCATAGTTTGAATAAATTTGATTTTAAACATAATGATGAATATATTCATCTGTTACAACATTATAAAATAAAAATCAAAAATGCAAAAGAGAAATTATGATTTTAGAATAACATGATAAAATCTCAGACATCTATAATTATTTGAAAAATAAAACAAAATTAGTCTTGTATGTTTGGTCTATCATACCTATACAAGTCATACAGACTAAGAATCATTGGAAAAATGGAATCAATAATAGTCATTCATCCTAACCCGACTAGGAAGTATTTCTATTGGCATCTTGGGTTAACATTCCTTTTCCAATGATTTTTTTAGATTCAAATCCGAAAAGACCTGAACCTTTTTTGGTGAATAATTTAGGCTTCAAAAGGGAATTTGTGTTTTAGTTTTGGACTCCAAGACTTGAACCCAAATGGAAGGGATTAATCTTCAGAAAGTTTTGTTGTATGACTAGGATCTTCATCTGTAGCTTGAATGACTTTTTTTTCTATTTCCAAAATGTACTCATCTCGACACTTCTCAGAACAGAATAATCTAGCATTCCCATCTATTGGGTTTTTACAATGTCAACAAGTTGATTCCACAATTTGTTTGTGCATGATAGGAATAAAATCCCTTTGTAGAATTTCAATTTTAGAGAATATTCTGGGCTCAAAAGAGAATTGTAAAAATAGTTCAAGACTCTAAAGTAGGTACCTTCAAAATTACTTTGACACCGATTCAAGATTGTGATTACTTCTAGGAGTCCCGTCACAAATTAACAATCCTTTTTTCACTAGGTATACTCTACAATAACCCTGAACTAATCAAAGAATAGTTAACTATCATTATTATGCGTTCATCAAATAACAAACCCTTTGGATTACATTCAAGACCGTTCTCCCAATGTTAACTGCGTTAAATACAGGGGGGAGGGGGGTACCCCATATTGGTTGTAACTCAGGCGATACGTCTAGTTTTCTTGTAAACTAACTGGCATTGAATAATCAGAGAGAGGAGAGAGACACGCATATCGAGTCAAATCAGGCATGAAATCATGAAGATATCGAGAACTAGAATAAATTAATTGAAATGAAGAAAGATTCTACTAATTGTTACATCCATTCAGCACCCCACATAGAAGAAACACATCGAGAACTAGAACAGGATTGAATGTCGAGAATTATTTAGAATATTTTTGAACTTCATCATTGAAAAGTTCAACATATCTGTTAGGTAATTCTAATCGAGGCTCTTTACCTTTTAGACATACTGTATCGATACCAAGTACACGAATTACAGTAAATGGAGATTCATCAGAATATGCCAGGGGCTTTATCCAATCTCTAACAGTCTTTACATGAGCACCTGAAATACGTGCTCCACCATTTACAACTTCAGACAATGGTAAATGATAATTGTTCTCAGCTATTTTATTAGAAAACCAAGCCTGAAAAATTGGATGTTTTTCTAGATTTGTTTTCTGAGATGCAGATAATTCATTTTCGTATGCGAGGATTGTTTTCTTGCTAAATTCTTCTAAATGATTACAGCTATGACACATGAATCTAATAACATTAGGATTCAGCATTCCCATATCATATCTGGTATGATGTAATTCAAAACCTCCTGTACGAGTTACAGGATCAAATGGTTTTAGATTACATTCATCCAAAGTCTTTTGACAATGACTACAAACTTCAGGATATCTCTTTTGTATTTCTGGGTATACTTGAGCTCGTTGATTTTGACTAAGATTTGGATTGGTCAAAATCTATTTTCCTTGGTTTTGAATTTGCAATAGTTAGTAATTTTTGTGCAGTTGTAAAGTGTTCAGCATTAACTTCTGCACCAATAAATTGACGATTCTGAGTTACTGCTGAAACCCCAAATGTACCGCTTCCAAGAAACGGATCATAGACAATTTCATTTTCAATTGTAAGATGTTTTATGTAATAGTCAGATTCCTTTGTGGACTGTGCCCACTCATGCAATTCTTTACCCTGAAATTCTGACTTTATTACATCACGTACAAACTCACCCTCATACTTTCCCTTCGTAAACCACAGCATTATCTTGCAGGCAACCAGTATTTTTTTGCCAAACACTGATGCAGATGGACCAGAATGTAGAACCGTTAAAGGCCAATGAAATTTTAATCCATATTTTTCCATCATATTACCTACTTTGAGGATATTTCCTTGTCCGACATAGCAAACTAAGGAACCACCTTCACGTAGAACTTTGGATGCTTGTTTTGCCAAATCTTCGTAAAGATGTAAAAATTTGTCATGGTATGGAGGGTCCGTAAAAATTAAGGATACAGAGTTTGGTGGGACAGGTACAGATTGAAATTCTAGATTGTAAAGTGTTACAGTATCAGGAAGATTAACCTGAATTTTTTTAATCTCTTCTTGACGTTCTTCTCTTTTTTTATTTTTGTTTAAATCACGGTAAACTTTACTGATAGTTTTTTCTCCACTGTTAATTTTTTTGATATCATCTTCAGAAGCTTTGTCTAAAACTGTTGTACCTTTTACATATGTACGGCCTGAGACATTGGCCTTTTCTCCCAGTTTATCTCGTGTCTTACATTGTGGAAATATTTCCACAATGTTAAGATCTGTTCGCGTTCCTTGGTTTGATTTTGCCTTTTCTACATAATGGGGTTCAAGTTTTCTTACTATCTCAATTCTTTGAAGAGATGTTAATTGTCTTCGTTTGAGATTGCATTCACCAACAAAGATTATTTCATCAGTTTTTGTATCAAATTCTTTGATGGTTGCCCTGGTTGCATTCCTAATTCCTTGCAAATTTGAAATCTATGATGACCGTCTAAAATTACACCTTCCTTGTTTGTTACAATCGGCATCCACAACCCTTTGTCTTTGATGGATTTTTTTAGAGAATCATAACCCTCTTCTAGTAAAGGAGTTACCAGTTTTTCATATTCGGGATTTATTGAAAGATTCAAAATTCAATCTCTTGTTTTGTCTTAAGATTGTAGATTTTTTGGCACCAAACAGAAGAGATTTGTCATCAAAGTGGGATTTGCAAAAAAGAATGGGTAATCCGTGCCTAAAATGTGCGATATACTGTTTTTCATCATCACAACAATATCTAAAAAGAATTTCACTCAGTATTTTTCATCTCCTGTATATTTTGGATTAAAGGACCATCGACAGTTGCAAGGGCATTTTTTAATAGAATCTTGTATGCCAGACTTGTAGCAAGACAGCCACGTTTCTCATTAATTTCTGAAATTAGTGTTAACGGCAAAGAGAGAGTTATACTTTTAGTTTTATAGTTATGCAATAATAGATAAAACCACTTTACAATAAAGGTATTATTATAATAGTTTAAGAAATCTTTAAGATTATTAATTTGATATTATCTTTGTAATAAAAAAAGTTTAGGATCGTTTTGTATTAATTTTTTTATTTCATCAGGAAGAGATTCTGATGTAATAATTGGCATGTCAGACTGCTTATCATAACTTTCTATCTTTAATTGTAAATCTGACACTGTGTCATTCAAGGATTTATTCATTTTTTTGTTGTTTTTCTAAGTCATCAATTCGTTTTTGTTTTTTCATAAGTTCTAAGTTTTGTCGTTCTGTAAGATCAATAATTAATTCAGGGATAGCCTTTACAAATTCAGCATAGCACTGTTCTCGAGTTGGCTGAAGATATATACCATCTAGCCCACGCTTATGTGCCATTAGTTTCTCTACAATGTTTGAATTGACATTATTGTTTAGTTTTAGAGTAGTGTTGAATCTTTTTCTGAACATATACACTATGGCCTTGTTGTATCTATGACCTTTTTTCTCACGTTTCAGACCAGATTTGTTATATACTTTTTTGAGTACAGCACACATTGCGTGCAATGTCATGTGATTGTACTTTGACATGCGAGATACAGACCCAAAGATTGGAGAATCATCATCTAAAATTTCATTTCGTATGTGTTTGCGCCATCCAAAATATCTATCCAATGCCTTTGTAGCTTCAGGAGTCAAAAAGACCCAGTATGATTCATTGGAGCCTTCATAGATTTTAAGACCATAACAATATTTTGTATTAGACAAATTGTCTGGATCTGGCAAATATACCAGGTGTTTCAGGCGTAAAATTGGGTCAAGAAGCCCAGATGGCCTGATTCCAGTAGATGCCAAAAAATGGACTAGTGCAATATCTCGCGGATGTTTGCACATTCGAAGAATATTTTGAATCTCATCAACAGTTACAGGAGTATTTCCAAATTGTTCTGAATCATTTTTCTGTATGGATTTTCGTACTAGTTTTTTATGCCAAATTTTACGATTCATCTCAAAGAACAATTCCACAGGAGCTAAAAACGCATTGATGCTTTTTGGTTTTAATGTTTGATTCAATTCAAAGACATATTCTTCCAATACATCAGTAATTTTATCAGAATCAAAATCAGTTAACAATGTGAAATTATCAACATCAAAGATTTTTTTATTTGTAAATAGAAATTTCATAAATCTGTCTAAGCCATAAACATATGACCGTCTAGTTGCATAAGTCTTTATAGAATTGTAAAATCTACGATAATGAATATTATTTTTAGATATTTGTTTTGCATGTTCTAATTGTTTTAGACTACTTACTATACAATTAGTTACAAGAGGGTAATTAAAAATGGCTGCTTTTGTAGCAGTTTATTGTTATCATTTTACTTCAACATCATGAAAATCAAATTCAAGGCACTTACAAGAAACACCTAGTATTTGAGAAACCCCAGGAGAAACATCATCTCCAGTTACAAAACGTTTTACAGGTAATCCTCCTTCAAACTTGAAAAGGATTGTAAAGGAAGTATCATTATGTTTTTTGTGTTTTATTGAAAACAATTTTTTATCAGATCGTTTTCCAGATTTTTCATATACAACAATGGGGTTTTTTGTAAGAGTTTTTAATTTTTTTAAAAGTTTAGAATCTATTTTAGAAGATGATGATATTTTTGCTTCAACTAATGAATTGAATTTTAGGGGTTTTTTTGGAGAGTCTGAAACAATGTTAAGATTATTGATTTTTACATGTTCTAAATTAGTAGCAGTTATTCTCAGACTTCGTTTGTTTGGATTTTGAATTTTAACAAAAAATGGCCGTCCTGAGCCCATAACTAAGCTTGATTTATCTTCACTTCCAATCCACGTGTATTTGGCAGTTGTTCCACCTAGTTTTTTGAAAAGGAATTGAGAAATCTTTCCTTCAACACTATCAAATTCTGAAATGCCATGAAAATCACAAATTCTGCATCCTTTGCCAAAACAATTCAAACAAGATTTTTGTTTTTGTGAAAAACCTCGTGAAGATTTGACATATCTTCCAGAAAGAGTTAATGACTTTGATCGAATATCACAAGACTCTTCTTTAAGATTTACAGTTAAAACAATTTCAGGATCTAGATAATCATAAGTTTTTTTTGTTTTTTTAGAAAATAGTTTTCCTAATTCTTTTGTGATATCAGTCTTGATTCCATCAATTCCTTTTAGTTTGTATTTTGAGCGAATAACATCATCCCTATCTATTATGGATGGTTTGATTATTGCACCAACACCAAATGAAGAATAAGAATACAGGGAAGCAGAATCAAGCATCATCTTTAAAAAATAATTCAAATTTTTAAACAGGTTTTTGCAAATGTAACATCTTTTAGTAGATTTTGAATTTTTCTTTAATTTTCTTCCAAGAAGTTTATTTGATGACAGATAGAGTTGTTTTGAAAATAATCGTCCAAGACAATGCTCACATAAATCATATTTTTTTAATATTTGATTTGCGATAGGAATGATTTTCTGATAGGTAGTCATTTTATAAGAAAAATTGTTTGTATTACTATCCTAATCCCATTCTTCTAAGAGTGCCTTGCATTTGTCTTCCTTTTGAGGCCTTCATCATATTCTTAGAATTTTTATAATTTTTTATCAGTTCTTTAACTTCACCTTCAGGCCAGCCTGAACCACGGGCAATTCTTTTGATTCTAGAAGAATTAAGCAATCCTTCAGGATCTGCCTTTTCTTCTGTGGTCATACTTTGAATAATGTATCTCCATTTTGAAACTCTACCTTCCATTTGGTCTACTTGATCACCTTTTACCATTCCAGAAAGACCAGGCATGCTTTCTAGAATTCCTTGTAATGAGCCCATTTTAGTAACTTCTTCTAATTGAGAAAGAAAATCTTCCATGTTCATTTTTCCACTAGAGATTCTTTTCATTCGGTCATCATCACTTTCGCTTTCCAAACGTTTTGCTAAATCCAAAACAGCTTGAATGTCACCCATTCCTAAAAGACGTCCAACAAATCTTGTTGGAGAAAACTTTTCTAAATCGTCAATTCGTTCACCAGTACCAATGTACATTATTTGTGCACCAGTTGCAGCAGATGCAGCCAATGCACCACCGCCCTTTGCAGAGCTATCTAATTTTGTAATTATTACACCACCAACAGGAATTGTTTTGTGAAATGCTTCAGCTTGATTGAAACATTGTTGTCCAATTGTTCCATCAATTACAAGTAATGCTAAATCAGGATCAGTAACTTTATTGATTCTATCCATTTCTTCAAGCAAGTCTTGTTCTTCTTTATGACGTCCTGCAGTATCAATTAAAATAACATCTAGCGGTTGTTCTTCAAAATGTTTCAGACCACTTTGTACAATACTAGGAGAATCTTTGTTGTTTTCTTCACCATATACTTCAACGTTTGATTTTTCACACATTGTTTTGAGTTGAACTAGAGCACCAGGTCTATAGGTATCAGCCCCAATAACACCAACTTTGTATCCTTGTCTAGTCAGGAATTTAGCAAGTTTTGATGCAACAGTGGTTTTACCACTTCCTTGAATTCCAAGTAAAATGATTTTATTTTGTTTTCCAGGCTTGAAATCAAATTCTGATTCATTTCCAAGTAAGTTTGAGAGTTCATCATAGAGAATTTTTACAATATGATCTTTTCTAGATAGTCCTGGAGGAGGAGTTTCATTTAGAGCACGTTCCTCCAAGTGTTTTGTAATCTCAAGTACTAATCTCACATTAACGTCAGATTGCAGTAAGGCTCTTTGAACATCCTTGGAGAGTTCTTTGATAAGTTCCTCATCTATTCCTGAGGATTTTACAATCTTTTTGAGTGCATCGCCTAAACTACTCTTGAGTCCATCAAGCATGGTAATTCAATTCTGCATCCACTATTTCAAACCTTCCTCTATAACCATCCCATTTTTTTTCTGCTTGATTAATTTTGATCGAGTTTGAAAATAAAGGACAGTTAATTACAAACGTTTCAGATTCACCACCTTCAAAATTTAAATTAAATCCAAACTGTTCAGATAATTTTTTTAGAGTTTTAATTTCAGAAAAACCAATAGTTTTTCCCAACCACGAATCATCTAATCCATCTGAAGATACAGTAATCATAATAAAAGAAAAATTTGCTTCAAGTAAATCATTCATGTATTGTTCAGGTTCTGCACCCCACAAAGGTGCAACTACAGTTAATCCATGTTTTGAACAAACTTTTTGAAATTTTTCTTTTTGAAAATTACTTTTGATTCCACCATGCACCAATCCTTCAATTCCATATTCATTTTTTGCAATGTTTAGTAGATTTTCTAATGAGGACAGTTCATTTTCAGTGTCATCAGAATTAGAATTAATTGTAATTTGTGGAATGTTCATTGATTGTGATTGTAATTTTGTCCATTGTATATTTGGATGATGAAGTAAATGACTTTCTTCAGATTTTGTGAATATGCTTAGCAGACATGTTATTTCATGTCCTTGTTTTTGTGCCAGATAAATGGCAAAAGTACTATCTTTTCCACCTGAAAAAAGAGATGCAAGTTTCATTTTATAAAAAATAATCCAACAAATTGTTTAAGTTTATTCAAAGGACGCTTCAACACTCATAATCGTCATCATAAATCAGACGGCTTTTCCGATAATCATCAGCATCCGCACTATGTCTTAATGCGCATGATTTTAGTTTTATCCATTACGACCCAGTATTCTACATTTTGTCCATTTTCTAATTTTCCTTTAACTTCATCGTCAATCAAACTCACATCGATTGTTTCAAAAGTTTCAGAATCCATAACTTGTATTGTGTCACCATCAATGGAGATGATTTGCCCTACTCTTTTGTTAATCATAGGTACATGAATTTGCATGCTAACAGGTCCTACATGTGGTCTTTTTTGGCCATCAAAAATTCCCTCAGCAACAATTCTTGCTTTTGCTGCACCATGCTTTCCTGGTTTTGATGTATCATATTCTACAATTCTACATGGTTCGCCACTTGGTTGATCTGAGTGTGGCAATAGAATGTAAGAACCGATTTTTAATGAACCAAGATCAGAAGGTTTGCTCATGCAAAAACAGTTTTTGGTCGAATATTTAACTTTTCTACTTTAGTTGTTCTAAAATTGAAAGACTCATCAAATTGGTTAATGTTAGTCCTTTTCTGTTTGCATCCCGTCTTGTTTGATCACAGTACTTTTTGACGCTTTGATGACTCTTTTCACTTGCAACTTCAATTACAACAATATTTTCAGAGTATGGAAATGTGAATTTAGAAGGGTTTGAGCAAAAAGTTTCCATGTTCCCTATTCCAGCAGTCCCAATTTGATCTTTTTTCACTAATAATTGAGCAATTTCAGATATATCTTCATCTTCACCATATTCCATATAGTATACAGATACAAAATTTACATCGCCTTGAACTTCATGTTGAAATAGATCATCTTTTACATTAAAGACAAAAGATGTTTTTTCTTGATTGTGTTTAACAAGATCGTCTGTGATTTTTTCACTGTCTTTGAATTTAGCTAAAATATAGTGATTTGTAGAATCTGCAAAGTAGGGTTTACTATCAGATGAGAATGTACTTGTAACAAAATATAATTTTTCAATGTTTTTTGATGTTGTCCACAACTCTTTGAGTTCAATAGATTCATGATTATGAAGATAAGGTGCACAAACATAACCAGAATAAGACAGTTTAAGCTCAGACATTGATCAATGAACCATCCTAGAGAGTATTTATGCTTATATTGATTAGTCGATCAAATCTCTACGATAGTTTTTTAATAGCAGGAAACTTCGTTTTTCTTGTCCCGTGGTAGCTCAGCCTGGTAGAGCTTCCGGCTGTAGTTGTTGGCTTTAGATGGCTGACCGAATAACAGCATATCAGGCATACAGAAACCGGGTTGTCGGTGGTTCAACTCCGCCCCGCGGGACCACAAATCTTTGATTAAAAATAATTGTAAAAATAATAAAAAGATAGACTAGGTTAAGAAAACATAAGATGAAATCTTAAATTAAAAATTCATTGTCTACTCTGTTTTTTTGACTTTTTGTGCTGCTGGGCCTTTTTTGCCTTCACCGATTTCAAACTCGACTTTATCGCCTTCGTTGATGAATCCGTCAACATCTGTTTTGTGAACAAATAGATCGTCTCCACCTTCTCTTTCAATAAAACCAAAGCCCTTAGTACGGTTAAACCATTTTACAGTACCTTGTTCCATTTGGTTTTAAAATAATTCACTCACTATATTAACTAAGGCATTAATCAGAAATCTTTTGGAATATGCTCATTTGCCTTTAGCCATTCAACTTGAGGAAGTGTGAATCTCCAAACAATATCGCCTTTTTCATCTGCATTAAAGTCCCATGGAGCAATAATTACGATATCATTATCTCTTATCCAAACTCTTCTCTTTAGTTTTCCTCTAATTCTACCTCGTCTTGTGACATTGTCAGTACATTTGATTAAGACGTTTTCACCACCAAGCATCTTGAGAACTCTACCAAAAAGTTCTCCTTCTTCAGGAAGACGAATTTCTTTTAATGCACTTTCACTTTTTACTTGGCGCTTACCCATGAAAGTAATTCACATCATGAGCATATAACTGATAGGTTTTCTAATTTTCATAATGAGTTTTATGCGTTAAAATCAGAAAGAATTTGTGGAATTCAGGTGTATTGATGAATGTTCTCAATGTTGTATTGAAAGGGAATATTATCCCAATAAAAAATTTGGAAAGATTGGGGTTTTGATTTTACCTGAAGAAAAAGAAAGGATAGAACGATTAGCAAAAATGAACAGTTTAGATATCAAAATTTTGCCAAGAATAGGAATTTCAAATGATCGAAATTCAACTCCAACAAAAATTTTAGCATATCAAATGATGGGAGTTGAAAAAAATGGGAATACCTGTCCTTTCTTAGACACACAAAGTGGAGACAAATCACCACATAATGGGTTTCCATGTAAAATTTACAATGATAGGCCCCTTGCATGTAGAACATATCCGTTGATTGAATCAGACCCAATCACACTTGATGAGAAATGCAAATTTTGTAAAGAACACAAAACAGCAGATAGGAATCTAAATTCTGAAGCAGAGTCATTATTAAAAATTAAAGAACAGATGGATACAGATTCCCCATTTATTTGGAGATTTGCAACAGAGATTGGAGAGACAGAAGACAGTAATATGTTTGAATCAGGTTGGTTCTTAGAAGAATAAACAATATTCACGGCACAGATATAGAATTATCCAAAAATACAAAAGGCATTAGAATTTCTAGATAGTATGAGTGAAGATGCTTGGTCTAATTTAGACAAAGTAGATCAAAAAAATTATTGAGATTCTAAACAATAACGCTAGAACACCATCAAAAGAAATTGCAGCAGAATTAGAAAAATCTGGGCATGATGTTTCAGATAGAACGATTAGAAAAAGAATTGAGCGTTTAGAGAAAAGTGGAATAATCAAAGGATACAAAGCAGTTCTAACAGATGTATCTGGAATTAACAAATATCAGTCAGTAATGATGCAACTAAAACCATCAAAATCACTTGAGACAGTTAGAGACGCTATTACAGATTTTGTCAAGAAGCTAAATAATTATGTGCTTGTTGCAAATATGGAGGGTGAATGGAACATGCAAGTAATTGTTCAAATAGAATCTGAAAAAGACAATACATCTGAAAAAATTGTAGAAAAGTTCTCTGAAGAATTAATTGATTACAGAATTAATGAAATAGACATTAGAAATGTAAATATTCTAAATATGTCACTTTTGTTATTGTAACAAAGCGTATTCAGATTCTGCTACATCTATTGCCTTTTTGACTTCATCAAGTGTGAAAGGTTTCTGAATAAATGCAGATACGCCAGAACTAAGGGTCTTGTTTACACGTTGAGTTGTTTTCTCATCAGCAGTAATTACTACTATTTGCAAATCCAATTTTTCTTTAAGTAATTTTTCTGCAACTGCATCACCTTCAAGGTCAGGCAGCCCCATATCTAAAAGAAGTATAGGATGTTTTCCTTCAGAAAATAAATTTTTACATCCTTTAACACCAGTCTTTCCATTTTCAAAAACATGAATATCAGAATACCCTAATTTTTCAACATAAGTTTGTAATTTCAATGCTATAGCTTTACTATCATCAATAATTACAATAGGTCTTGTAATTTGAAGAGGTTGTGAAAACATTGTCTTTGCTTGTTGATATGTATCTCTTGCTTTGTCAAATTCACCTAAACTCAAAAAACATTTTGAAGCACAAAGTAATGCACCTTTAACATTATCTGCATCTTTTCGAGTAGAATATTTTAAAAATAAACTGCCAGCTTCTTCAATTTCATTTTTAGACTCTTTTCCATGTTGTTTTTTGCATTCAGCAGCTAACAAATACAATAATGCAGATTTTACAGGTTCTGATTTTTTTACAGATTCAGCTTGATTAGTAAATAAAGTATGAGCAGTAATGAATTGTTTATTTTTTAGATGGGCTAATGCAACTTCGCTACCAGTTTTAATATCCAATACTCATCATGGAGTTTTTTGATTTAATAAGATTTACAATAATTGATTATGGGTTGATAACTGCACGTCCAAGAATTTTACGTGCTTTAAGATCTTCTAATGCAGTATTTGCTTCATCAAGTGAATACCTTTTTGAGATTACAGGGTTTATGGTTCCTTTTCTTGCAAGTCCAAGAAGTTCTACCATATCATTGTAATTTCCAGTGTATGCACCTTGAATTGTAATTGATTTGAGTGGAATTGTTACAAGTGATAACTCAAGGGAACCACCAAATAATCCAACTAGAACAAGATTTCCTCTTTTTCTTAACACTGCCAAACCAGTTTTTACAGTTGGAGGAGCATTAACAAAATCAATAACACTATCTGCACCTTTACCATTGCATATCGACATGATTTTTTCAACGGTGTCAGGGTTTTTGGAATTTACAGTAAAATGAGCACCCATTTCTTTTGCAGTTTCTAATTTTGCATCATCTAAATCAACACAAATAATTTTTGCATCAGTAATCTCACTGGCAATTTGAACACCCATTAATCCTAATCCACCAGCCCCAACAATTACAATAAATTCTGGAGAATTTTGATTTGCTTTTTTGATAGCAGTGTATGCAGTAAGTCCAGAACATGCAAGTGAAGTTGCAGCATCTGGATCAACACCATCAAGTTTTGCTAAATATTTAGAATTTGGAACTAAGACATAATCAGCATATCCGCCATTTTGGAAAAGACCCATTGACTTTGGAGCATCACATAGATTTTCATTTCCAACTTTACATGCAGGACATTCGCCACATCCCATCCATGGAAAAACTAGAACATCATCACCCACAGAAACATTAGAAACATTATCTCCGATTTCCTCAATAGTTCCAACAATTTCATGGCCAGGAGTTACAGGATATTTTACGCCTCTATCAGTAACTTTCAAAAACTGACCATCTCCAAGATCATATCCACCTTCCCACAGATGCAAATCACTATGACATACACCTTCAGATTTTACCTTAAGTAAAACCTGAGTTCCAGATGGCTTTGGATTTTCAGACTCAGATATTGTAAGAGGGTCATTTGGACCTGGAATTCGGGCAGATTTCATAAAATGATTTTCGATACTAACAATATAAGAGTTGACTGGATATGAGAAAAAAATAGAGCCCTTAGATATTATTGAATAGGAAGAAAATATTCGTGTGAGTGAATCACCTACTCCTAACAGTATATCTCAGGAACCAGTAAACATTCTATTTAGTCCCCAATCAGTTGTCAAAAAAGACGTATGGGAGATTGATTTAATTCAGATTTTGAATTTATTGATAAAAATTCTTGAAAAATCAGGTAAGAAAGACCTCAAAGTAGCAGGGATGGCAGCGTTATCATCATCATTAATTTACAGAATGAAAGTTGAAAGTATTTTTGCATTGCAACGAGCAGCAATGGAGAAAAAACCAATGCATCAGAGAACAGATGTAGATATTGATTTAATCGATATGCCATATAGACACGAATCTACATACCCAGTATCATTAGATGATCTACTAGGATTACTACAGAATCTTATTGGTACAATTGCAAATCCTCAATCAAGAAGAAACAGACAAGTGGAAATAGAACCGATTGAAGCACCAGACTTTCAAGAATATTTCATTTCACTTGAAAGCATAATTGGAAAGTATGAAGACTTGGTTATGAAAAAAATTGTAGGTACAGGATATGGATTACTACAGAATATAATTTCAGAATTAGACTCAGTTGATTCAATCAGATGTTTCTTTGCAATATTGTTCTTGGCAAGAGACCAAAAAGTAGACTTGGAGCAAGTTGAAGATGATATCAAAATCACAATAATAAAAGAAGAATTAACAAACTGATCAAAAATGAAGAAAGGATTTCTTTAACTATATTTTGGAGGAATGAACGAGTAATTGGCCAAAATTGACAATATTGATGAAGCAACAGCAAGAGTAGAAGCAGCACTATACTCAGCAGGCAGACCACTACGAATAGAAGACATCATCAGAGCCTCAGGCACAGAATCAAGGACAAAAACACTAGATATTCTTCAAACTATTATGAAAAAGACAAAGTCTGCCTTCAAGGCACTTGAAGTAGTCATACTTCCAGACGGATCCTATGTAATGCAATTAAAACCTGAGTACAGTGCAACAGTCAAAAGATATGCTTCAAAACCAGTTCTTCCAAATGCCACTCTCAAGACATTATCATACATTGCATATCAACAACCAATATCATCAAAGCAACTTGTAGAAGTAAGGGGTTCGGGAGTTTATGCACATTTGAAAGAACTCAGACAATTAGATTACATCAGCCATCAAAATGTTGGAAGAATCAAAATTTACACTACAACTGAAAAATTCCAAAAATATTTTGGAATTCAAGGAGATGTAGAAGATCTCAAACAGAGGTTATTCTCAAAAGTAAGAAAAACTGCAAGTACAAGACATACAAATCCTGTACCTCAAATAGCAACAGAAGTAAACTAAGTGAATTTTTTAGTTTAAGGCTAATTTATTGCGTTTTGTATAAATTAGAGTAATTCAGACAAGTTTTCGTGAGAAAATCAGTAGAGAATTTAGCAACCAGTAAAACAACTGGAGGAAGAAGACATCCACTTAGAATTAGACGAAAGTATGAAACTGATAGATATCCAAATGAAGCTGTAACAGGAGCTCAAGTTACAGTAACTAGAACAGTTCGTGGAAAAAATAAAAAAACAGCTGTAAAGACAATTGATTTTGTTAATCTTGCAACAGGAGATGCAAAAGTAAAGAAAACAAAAATTCTCAAAGTATTAGACAATGCTACAAACAATGATTACAAAAGACGTGGCATCATTACAAAAGGTGCAATATTAGAAACACAAGATGGAAAATGTAAAGTAGTTTCTAAACCAGGACAGAACGGAATAGTAAACGCAATTTTAGTGAAGGAATAAAATGAAAGATTACGAACATGTCGTAATCTGGTTGGATTATTTCAACAAGAATTTAAAAAAATCTAAAGGTAGAAGAATCGGATTAGAAAAATGTGTTTTTGATCCTTCATTAAAAGAATTGATTGATGCAACAAAATCTGCAGGATTTGAAATTACAGAATCTGATGACAAAGTTAGATTTCCAAAAAGACCATTTGTCAGGTCAGGATATGTTGTTTTACCAAAAGGATCCTCTAAGACAACAATTCTTAACAAAATTTCCGAAAAACTTGTTGCAAAAAGGTCCAAACAATCAAAATAAAATCAAATCTAGCTCTTAGCTAAAGTAAAGTTGACAGAAGTCTATGATAAGAATATCATGATTAGTGTTTTTAATTGCAGGAGGTAGGCGAAATAATGCACCTAGCCGGTAGTGGCAGGGTAATCGTTCAACTATCTAACAAATTGATGGAAGGGCAAATACTCTGCGACGAGAAGGGAACTAGAGTTGCAAAAGTAATGGAATTGATTGGTCCAGTTAGAAGACCATTTGCATCTGCAACTCCGTTAACAAATAACATCAAAAAATACATTGGCAAAAGTGTTTTCGCAACTGAACATTCTCCTGACAATTCAAAGAAAAAATTTAGGAGAAGAAGAAAATGAACATACTAGAAAAACAAAACTGTCCTGAATGTCAAGCAACAGTAGTTAATGACATGCAGAACGGAGAAATAATCTGTTCTGGTTGCGGCGTAGTAATCGATGATCAAGTAGCAGATTATGGTCCAGAAACAATAAGTTCGAATCTCGAAGACAAAATGAAGTTAGCAAGAGCAACCGGACAAACAACATATTCCCAACATGATTTGGGAATTACAACTGAGATAGCAATTAGTTCAAAGGACTTTAGTGGAAAAACAATCAATCATGAAGTTGCAAACCAAATGCACAATCTCAGAAAGTGGCAACAAAGAGTAAGAGTATCCACACCAAAGGAAAGACGACTTGCAAATGTTTTAACAAAAATGGGTGAAACATGTGATGGTCTAGGTCTTTCAAAAAATGTGTTGGAGACTGCTTCTATGATATACAGAAACTTGGATGGGCATGTTGAAGTGAAGGGAAAATCAGTAGTAAGCATTACAGCTGCTACAATTTACATGGCATGCAAACAATGTGACGTAGTAAGATCACTAGAAGAAATTATTCGTGGAATATGTCCACCAAAAGACGTAAAATCAAAAACAAAACTTGCAGCAAGATACTATAGAACCATGGTAATGGAAATGGGACAATTAACTGCTCCAGTTGTAACCATGGACAAATACATCTCAAAGATAGCAAACATGACACAAACTGAGGTCAGAGTTGAAAGACTAGCCTTGGAAATTGCAGAGAAAACAAAAGACAGCAGTATTGCAGATGGAAAAGCTCCAAACGGAATTGCTGCAGCATATCTGTATGTGTCATCAGTCCTGCTTGGTCAAAATGTACTCCAAAGAGACGTTTCAAGCATTGCAGGAGTAACTGAAGTTACTATCAGAAATAGATGTAAAGAGATTCTAACAAATTACAAACTCAAAATTACTTTGAGACCATCTCTGGCCAAATACTAACACCCCCCTCTTTTCATTTTATTATCAAAAACATCCGTTAGGATTAGCTAAATTTCGTCGGTATTATATATAGAAACAAAACATTTCGCTGCATGGCAGTTTTAGAAATCAAAGACCTTCATGTAACAAGAGAAGGAAAAGAAATTCTCAAAGGAGTTAATTTGAAAACGGGACCTGGAGAAGTTCATGCCATTATGGGACCAAATGGTTCAGGAAAAAGCACTTTAGCTTACACATTACTTGCCCACCCAAAGTATGAAGTAACAAAAGGAGATATTTTGTTAGATGGTGAAAGCATTTTAGAGTTAACAGCAGATGAAAGAGCAAAGAAAGGATTATTCTTAGGATTTCAATATCCAACAGAAGTTTCAGGTGTAGGATTCTCTCATTTCCTTAGAACAGCTTACAATTCTCTAAGTAAAGCACTTGAAGGGGATGACAGAGAAGTTTTCATCACCGTAAGAGAATTCCAAAAATATCTAAAAGAGAATTTAGAAAAAGTTGGATTAAAAGAAGAATTTCTTTCAAGATATCTCAACGAAGGTTTCTCTGGAGGAGAAAAAAAGAGAGCAGAAGTTTTACAAATGGCAGTACTAAAACCAAAAATTTCAATTTTAGACGAACCAGACTCTGGTTTAGATATTGATGCAGTTCAAGCAGTTGCTAAAGCCATCAGTCAAGTTTCAAGTAAAGATGCAACAGTAATTGTCATTACTCACTATGCAAGAATTCTAAAATTCTTAGACAAACTAGACTTTGTTCATGTATTTGCAAGAGGGCAAGTTCTCAAAACGGGTGATGCATCACTTGCAGATAAACTCGAAGCAGAAGGTTATGATTGGGTTTTAGAACAAACTGCATAATCAAAATTTATAGAAATTTCACAATAGAAAATCTAGTTTTTGTTTAAATAGGGTTTTCAAATTGTACTGAACATGTCAGAGAACAATGAACAGTATTATTTCAATTTCTCATTTTTCAAAGTTGATCCAAAATGGAGATGGATGGCAGACTTGGCAAAAGAAGAATCTGCAAAAGAAGTAGAAAATATTTTAAAAAATTCAGGCATAAGATATAGATCATATTCTAATTTAGGATTAAGAGATGATGCAGACTTTCTGTTATGGTTTGTTGGAAATTCATTAGAAGAAATTCAAAAAGCTATAGAAAAATTATACAAAACTGTTTTTGGGAAATACATCATTCCATCTAGAACATACCTATCATGTTCAAGACCATCAATCTACGTTAAAGGTGAAGGGAAAGAACATGGATTCATCACAGGAATGGATCCAAAGAAACACGTTATTGTTTATCCATTTACAAAAACTCGTGAGTGGTATCTCTTACCTCAAGAAAAAAGACAAGAGATAATGGATGAACATATTGAAGTGAGTAAAAAATACCCACAAGTAATTCTAAACACAACATACTCTTTTGGAATTCATGATGAAGATTTCATGCTAGCATTTGAAGTAGATAATGTCAGAGACTTTCAAGATTTGATTATGGATTTGAGAGAAACCCAAGTATCATCATACGTAAAAAACGACATTCCTATGATTGTATGTGTCAAAAAGGATATTGTGCCATTAATTTCCAGTTTAGGATAGAATTTCAAAGGTGCAAATCGCGGATAAACATAAATGAAGAAATTTCAAATATCTCTTAAAATCAAGGTGTAAAAGATGAAATACAAAAAACTAGGCAAAAGTGGAATTGAAGTTTCAGAAATAGGATTTGGGGCATGGAGTATTGCCCTAGATTGGTGGGGAAAGAAGATTGAAGAAGATGAAGCAAAAATAATGCTAAAAAAAGCATATGATTTAGGAATTAATTATTTTGAAACTGCCGATATGTACGGAAAAGGAAAAAGTGAGAAACTCATTGGTGAAGTATTCAAAGGTATGAGAGAAGAAGTTGTTATATCAACAAAATATGGTTATGATTTTTCAAATGTTGAACAGATTGGCCACACAGAACTTCCACAAGACTATAGTCCAGAGTATACAAGAAAAGCACTTGATGCATGTTTAGAAAGACTACAAACAGATTATCTTGATTCATTAGGATTACACAATCCAAAATTACACCACATCAGAAATGATGAGACATTCAATACTATTGACGAACTTATGGGTGAAGGAAAAATCAAAGCAGCTCAAGTTGCATTAGGTCCAGCAATTGGGTGGACGCAAGAAGGACTTGAAGCAATGAATAGAAAAAGCGTATCATCCATACAAACTGTTTACAACATTTTAGAACAAACTCCAGGAAATGAATTGATTCAAAAAGCAGAAAAAGAAGATGTAGGAATTCTTGTAAGAGTTCCAGACGCATCAGGAATTTTAACTGGAAAAGTAAAGGCAGATACAGTGATTCCAAGTAATGATCATAGAAAAGATAGAAAAGCAGAATGGAGAAAGTCTGCATTAGAAAAAGTAGAACAATTCAGACCAATTGCAGAACGAAATGGATTAAACATTACAGAATTTGCAATCAAATTCATCTTATCAAAAAATAAGATTGCATCAGTATTACCTACAGTTGTTAGTGAAGAAGAAATTGAAATGTTTGCAACAATTTCTGATGGAAAATATTTGAGTTCCTCAGATATGAAAGAAATTGATGATTTGTATAACACATGGCCTGAGTACGAATTAAAAGCAACACCTCAAGCAAATTAATTTGCAGATGGATTCTCAAAAAACATTAGAAGTTATTGAACGAATGAAGCTTGCTAAGATTGGGGAGTACAAGAAATGGGAATCAATTATTAATAAAATAAAAAACGATGTCCCATTAAATCAAGGAGAATTAGAATACTATACAAATCTGACGAGAATCTACAAAGATTCTACCATTACAAGTAGGAGTAAGGTTTACCATACAAAACTATCAGAGCAAGATGAAAAACCACCATGCAAAGAATGTGGAGAAGATTCAACATTTTATTGCAACATGAATGATCAGTATTTTTGTACAATCCATGTAGTAGGACATGATGAAAACGAGATTTAGGATGCAGGGACAGTCTCTTCTATAGAAAATGAATTTTCTACAAAATACTCAACACGTGTTTTTTTGAATTCACGTGAACTAAATAGAATTTTGTAATCATCAACTTGTATTTGGTCTTGAATAGTTTTTGCCATCTCATTTGCTTCTTCATGAGTTTTACAATGAATCATAGAAAAAACATTGTAAGGCCAATCAGGATATGTAGGTCTTTCATAACAATGACTTACCTGAGGAAATGCACCAAGTTGGGCTCCAACATCAGAAATTTTCTCTTCAGGAACTTTCCAAACAATCATTCCATTTGCAGTAAATCCTACTTGTCTGTGTCTTAAAATTGCAGCAAAACGTCGCATTACTCCAATGTCTTCATAATGTTTCATCTTTTGGAACAATTCATCTTCAGACATTCCAAGATTACTGGCTGCTTTTGTAAATGGTTCATCAATAATGTCCATGTCTTTTTGTAATTCACGGATGAAATCTTTGTCTTGTTCAGTCGGTTCAAATTTTACATTTTTAATTTCTTTTTTCTCTTCAGTTGGGGCAACATCATGTTTCTTTTCATCAACCATGTCTAGTTTTACACCGATTTTGAATAATTGTAATGTAGGAAGCATTCTAACTTTTTTAATTCCTTTGAGAACATTGAATTTCTCAAGTTCTGTTTTTAGATCAGAACCTGGAGGTACAGCTAAAGTGAACCAAAGATTGAATTGGTGATCACGTTCATAGTTATGACTAACACCAGGATGTCGATTAATTTGGCTCGCAACAGATTCTAGTTTGTCATGTTCTATTTCCATTGCAACTAAGGAACTTGTGTAACCAAGTTTTCTTGTATCAAAAATCGCACTAAGTTGCCTTAAAACACCGATTTCTTTGAGTTGTTTTAGACGTTGTTTTACAATCTCAGGAGTAGTATCAAATTTTTTTGCAATTGCATCAAAAGGTCTAGTTACTAATGGAAATGTCCATTGAATTTCATTTAGAAGTTCTTTGTCTAGTTCATCCATTGATGTCAATAAGACAATGACTCGCCCATTCAATTAAAAATGTAGCTGGGTAGAGATGCTGAAATTTTTAATACATAAATAGAAATCCCAGCCTTTTTGATCGATGATAGTAGACCTAAACCTTCATGGAAAGTCAATTATTGTGATTGGGGGAGGAAATGAGGCACAAAAAAGAATCAATTCCATTATCAAAGAAGACTGTAACATTACAGTAATCAGTGATAAAGTAATTCCACAAATCAGCAAACTTGCTAAATCAAAGAAAATTCAATTAAAAAAACAAAAAATTCAAGATATAAAATTTATTTCAAAATTCAAACCAGACATTATGATCACAACAACTAATGACAAAAAACTCAATCAAAAAATTGTCAATGCAGGAAAGAAAAGAAAAATCATTACATACAGTTCAGATAATCCTGAAGAAAGTGATTTTTCAAATCCAGCTATAATTGATTTTGAAAAAATGATTCAGATTGCAATTTTTACTGGAGGACGTAGTCCTGCAATGTCAAAAAAACTCAAAAGCAAATCAGAAGAGATGTTTAAGAAAATTATCACAAAAGAAGACATCAGTCAGATTAAAATTCAAAAGATCGCAAGAGAAGTTGCAAAAGAGAATATAGCAACCCCAGAAGAAAGAAAAGTATGTCTACGAAGTATCATGGCTGATAATGAGATTGATCAGTTAATAAAAGACGGTCAGATGAAAAAAGCTGAAAAAAGAGCCATTACAATAGTGAGGAATTGGAAATGAATCAAAATATCATCAATGCACGTGTAACTTTTCGTAATTCTCCAATCCATATTTTGGAACAATTTACAATAAAAGACATTGAAGAAGCATATGAAAAATTCAAAAAACATTCAGGATTAGATGAATGTGTCATAATTCAAACATGTAATCGAATAGAGTTGTTTGGAAAATCAAAAAATCAAGAATTTGATAAAATAAAGAAAACATGGGCATCATTAGCAGGATTAGAAGAACAAGTTTTTGATGAAAATATGGAAATTGAAGAGAATCAAAATGCTTTGCATCACTTGTTGAAATTAACATCAGGCTTGGATTCCATGGTGTTAGGAGAAGAACAGATTATAGGTCAAATTAAAAACTCCATTACTTCAGCACGGGAGAAAAAAGCATCAGGACAACATCTCAATACATTGTTTGATAAAGCAATCAGAATTGGTACCAGAATTAGAAACTCTAGTGGAATCGGCAAAGGTGGGATTTCAGTGGGTTCAATGGCAGTCAAGCTTGCAGAAGAAAATATTGATGAACTAAAAACAAAGAAGACTTTGTTGATTGGAACGGGTGAAGTTTCAACATTAGTTGCAAAATCATTACAAAGACGCGGATATGCCTTTGATGTTACAAGTAGGACACTAAGCAGATCAGAAACATTTTGTGAGACAATGGGAGGAAATCCAGTTAAATTCGAGCAAGTACTTTCAGGATTTGACAATTATGATGTAATATTTGTAGCAACTACTGCACCATATTTTCTTGTTACACATGAAAGAATCACAGAAGCAATGAAAGGTAAAAACAAAGGCATGATGATTTTGGATTTATCAAATCCAAGAACAGTTGATGAAAAAGTTGCAACAATTGGAGGGGTAAAATTGATGAACCTAGACCAGATTGCAGAGATGGTTGAAAAGAACATGAATGCTAGATTAAACAAGGTAAAAACCGTTCAAAATATAATTAACGAGGAAGTATCTGTATTAGAAGCCTCGATGAAAAGACTAGAAGCAGAACCACTTGTAAAAGACGTATTCAAGAACATTGACTCACTTAGAGAAAAAGAGTTGCAAAAAGCACTGCAAATGCTAGATGAAAAAGATGAGAAAAGAATCAAAATTATTGAAGAATTAACCAAAGCAGTAGTAGAAAGTATTGTTTCAACTCCAATGAATAATATCAGAAAAGCTTCTGAACAAGGCAACCCAGAGGTAGTTGACTTGGCAAGCAAGCTCTTTGACTATAAAAAACAAGAACAGGCTGACTAGGATTATATTTTACCCATAGAGAATTTCTATCATGTCATTTCCAACTAGACGTCTCCGTAGATTAAGAACATCAGACAAAATGAGAGAATTAGTTCAGCAGACTACACTTTCTCCAAAGGATTTCATTTGTCCCATATTTGTTCAAGAGGATCTAAAAACAAGAACCAAAGTAGAATCAATGACAGCAATTGAAAGACTTCCACTTGATGATGTCAATGATGAGGTAGGAACCATTAGTGATTTAGGAATTCCTGCAATCATGTTATTTGGCATTCCGACTCAAAAAGATGAAGCAGGTTCTTCTGCATTTGATGAGAATGGAATTGTTCAAAAAGCAATTTCTCAGATTAGAGAAAACTTTGGGGACAAGATGGTAATTATGGCAGATGTATGTCTATGCCAGTTTACATCTACAGGACATTGTGGAATTATTCAAGGAAATAAAATTGATAATGATACTAGTTTAGATACACTTTCAAAAATTGCAGTAAGCCAAGCTAAAGCTGGAGTTGATACTGTTTCACCTTCTGCAATGATGGATGGTCAAGTTGCAGCAATTAGAAAAGCACTTGATGATGAAGGTTTTTCAGATGTTTCAATTATGTCGCATTCAGCAAAACATCGTTCAAACTTTTATGCACCATTTAGAGATGCAGCAGAATGTGCACCAAAGTTTGGAGATAGGAAAACATACCAAGTTCCATATACAAATGCCAGAGAAGCAATGATGGAAGTAGAGACAGACATCAATGAAGGAGTAGATATTGTTATGATAAAACCTGCATTGTCATATTTGGATTTGATTGCAGAAACTAGACGAAGATTCAATGTTCCAGTTTCAGCTTATAGTGTTTCTGGAGAATATGCTTTGGTAAAGGCTGCATCACAATTAGGATATGTAAATGAGAAAGATATGACTGAAGAGATACTATATTCAATAAAGAGAGCAGGTGCAGACATGATTGTAACATATTTTGCAAAATCTGCTGCAAAATTTCTTCAAGAATCATGAGAAACGACGAACGTTACGAGATTCAAAGGGCATTTGATTTACTACCACATGTGATAGGTGCTAGTTGGGCATCAGTAGAATTCAGAATGAAAGGTATCAAAAAACCCACAAGAGAAGAATTTCGTGAAAAAACTCTAGAATATCTCAAAATGGTAGAACCAGTCTTTGAATCATATCCTCAAGATGAAAAATTTGATGCCATTCGCAAGTATATTGATTTTAGAAAAAATGAAGAATATGAGAAGATAATTGCAGGATTGAATGGAGAAATAGAGAAAAGATACGACAGATACGTCGATTACGGTTAAACTTCTTGTTTTAGTTGTTTAAGATACTCTTTTAGAATTATAGTTCTTCTTTTTGCCTCTATTTTTCCAGATTTTGTATTCATTAGAGATTCAAGTTTAAGCAACTTTTGAAAGAAATGATCAACTGTCCAAGTTTTATCATCAGGAGTTCTTTTTTTGCAAAATGGATCATCAATATTGTAAAATGGTCTCTTCAAAGAGCCACCAGTAGCAAAAACCCTAGCTATTCCTATTGCACCTAATGCATCTAACCTATCAGAATCTTGAAGAATTTTTCCTTCAATAGTTTTAGGAGTTTTCTTTTGAGAAAAACTATGATCACGTATAGCATCGGAAATTATAGTAATTTCATTTTCAGAGTAATCATATTTTTTTAGAATTTTTTTTGATTTTTTTGCACTCTCAATTGAAGACATTTTTGAGCGTTTATCAGATTTTGGGTAAGAAACAATATCATGTAACAAGGCAGCACTCAAAACTAGTTTTTCATTTGCATTTTCTTTTTTACAAATTTTTTGAGCATTTTTGTATACTCGCATGATATGTTCAAAATCATGAGCAGAGTCATTTTCCATTATTTTTTTGACATCTTTTTTGAGTAATTCAAGAACTTTCATTTAGAATCTCCAAATTTTTGGTTTAACAAATTTTAATTTTCTCTGAGTAATTAATACTGTCCAATTTATTGATGCAAAGAGAACAATTACACCAATACCAACACCATCAATTAGTAATATTGCAGTAAGTCGGTCTTCGAATATTTCCAAAAATGGTTGCAAAACAGCATTTCCAAAATAGATCATTATAATGTATGAAATTGTTCTGCCAAACCAAAATCCAATATAGATTCCAACACTTTTTGCACGCATCAATCCATATGTGATAAACAACATGTTGCTTGGAAGAGGAGTAGCACCAAAAAGAAATGAAGCAAGCAAGTAACCATATTTTTTGTGATTAAGATAATCACCAATTATGTCAAGATTAGATTTTTGCTCTTCTCCAACAAACTTTCTAAATAATCCACTAATTTTTTTCAGAAAGAATCGACCAATCGTGGCACCAGTAGCACCAATCATGGCAAGGGCAACTACATTCAAGCTCGGATCAAGAAGATAAAATGATGTCAATACAATCCAGCTTGGTGGCATCAAGATAGGTGATGCATTTACAAGAATCAGTACAAGAAAAATTCCAAGATACGATAATTCTCCAAAAATTTCAAAAATATCTACCATCTTTCAAAAAATATGTTAGTTTTTTTGCTTCTAAACCCTTGGATCTAGGTTTAGTCACAAAATAATTTCATTCTGATCTAAAAAATTAAAAAAATTACATGTTTTTGAAAACAATGATCAGGTATTGTAACAAATTGGATCAATCATGCAATATCTTTATAAGCAAATTATACGTATATTTATGCATGTCCGAGATGGTTTGGAAGTGTTTTAGATGCAATCTGTCTTTCAAGGACGAAAATTTAGCTGAAATGCATAAACAAATTTCAGATCATTCTGTAAGTAAAGTAAAAGCAATTGTTGCTTAATTTCTAAAATCCAGAATTTTAAAGAAAGTTTAGTGCAGAGAGTGGGATTTGAACCCACGAACTCCTAAAAGAAGGGATTTCCTATTTGGAAGATCTTGAGTCCCTCTCGGTTGACCGGGCTTCGATATCTCTGCAATGAGAATGGACAAAGAGCAGTATTTTTCGATTACTATTTTGATAAATTTGAAAAATGATCTGTAAATTTGAAGAAATTTTAACAAAGATTATAATCGTGTACGATGGACTCAAAAATACATGGCAGAATACATACCAATTTCACAAGTAAAAAAAATGCGAAGTGGAATAAATGCTAAAGCAGAAGTAAAAAGCAAAGGAGACCCAAGAACTGTTAATCTAAAAAGTGGAGGAACAGTGGATGTCTGTGATGCAGTTATAGCTGATGGTGAAACTGAAGATGATCAAATGAAATTGACATTGTGGGGAGACGATATCAAAGCAGTAAATGTTGGCGATGTTGTTGTAATCACTAATGGATACACCAATGAATTCAAAGGTGAAGTGTCTTTAACAAAAGGCAAATTTGGTCAGATGGAAGTAAATCCTCAATAATTTCTTTTATTGTCCTGATTATTTTTCAGATCTACTAGTATTACTATAACACCAATTATTGAAACAATTATTCCTAAAATTAGTAAAAATCCTGAAATCATCAATGGTAAAACCATGTTCATAACAGGTGAATCAGGATTTGTCAAAGCTTCAGAATTTTCAGGATCCTCAGAGAACATAGCAACGACAGTTACATCCCGAGCACCAAGATTTTGAATTTCAAGATTAAGAGTATCAGATTGAGATATTTGTAATACTTCAAAAAGAATTGGTTCGTCTTGAACAAATGTACCATAACTATCACCAAAAATATTTGAAATTGTTATGGATAGTTCATCTCCAGCCTGATAATCAAGAATTTGGATACCCCACAAAAGAGGAACATCTGAAGAATAAGTCGTGTAGGAAAAATATGCCGAATCGTCAGACATGATCTGAATCTCACTAGAGATTTCATCAAACATTCCTTCAAACAATGAAGAAACAGCAAAATCACCAGGTCCAGTAACATTAGTGGGAACAGCATATACAGCAATCGAAAGAGAAATCATCACCAAAACAATTCCAGATGCAAAAATAATTGGACCGCGTTTTTTCATTGTAAAAATACTAATGTAAAACCTACTTTAAGGTTATAGAAAAACTGATTATCGTTTTCTTTTTGCTACTTTCTTTTTAGATGCAGTTTTTCTTTTTACAGTCTTTTTAGCTGGTTTTCTTT
>JAEFCZ010000033.1 GCA_016125975.1 Candidatus Nitrosopumilus sp. | reverse complement strand
CTACAACTCAGCATATTTACTTTACAGTTATTGATTCTCGTGTTACAGATGATAAAAGCTATCAGGGAAGAATAAGATTTACACCATCCACTAAAAAATGGGAATACGAGTCAGCTGCTGATACTTACACAGAGTTCTCCCCTAGTATAATTGCAGAATTACCATCAGTAGATACTGCTGCAGGCTCTGGCGGTGAGAGATGGGGATGGGCAAGACTGGTAATTGATATGCAAGAGAACAAGTACAAGAGATTTGAGGCAGCATTGCATTGTTGTAATTTTGTGAGATTGTTTATTGAGCAGCAAGAAAGGTTGAGATGAATTTGATCGTCAAACTTATACCATATTCATAGATCTGGATCCTATTGAATTGCAAAAATACTTTAGCTAAAAGGCTGTATCCTTTACCCCTTGGTCAACTCTTGTTGTAGAGTATAATTGCTATAATGCAAACTATGAATTTGCAAAGAATTTTGGAACCACTTCCTCTTCTCAGTATAGTACATGGGTGAATTTCTCATATGACTATCCTATAGAATTTGGAGAATCTGGATATCCTTGTGATTCAGAGCAACATTCTACAAGTAATATGGGAATCTTCACTGTAGGACTTACTAGTGGTGGATGGTGTACTATCTCAGTTGCAGATGAATACGGTACTACAGCTAACCGATGGTGTAGTGGTATCAAGTCTGGTCAAGTGGGTATAGTATATACTGATGCAGATTATCAGGGACAAACCGAACTAGATGCAGTTACAGGTATAGTCCTTTAACTCTTCTTTTTTTATTTTGAATTCTACAAAAATCATAGTTGTAGCAGTAATAATTAGTTCAGTTATGTCAATGTATTTGGCATCTATATTTTATCAACAATTAGAAAAGAATTGGGAATATGCCCAGATTTCAGATGAGATATGGTTAGAAATGGTTGAAAATGATGAGATAGTTGTTGGCATTTTATGAGAAACATCCAAATGCAACAATAACTCAGACGCTAAAACTCGATACAATGGAGATTCGTTTTGAAGAAGGCAGTGTTATCCTGTCTGCTGTAAAAACCGGTGATAATGATTTTGTGTTTTTGTACACATGTTATAAAAATGATAAAGACTTTTGGTCTTATGAGATAAGAAATGATGTGTATTTTCGGGACTGTAATTAATTTTTTATTGTGATGATCATGCTTGATATAGTTATTACATTATTGGGTGCTAAATTATTAGATAGATTTTTCAAAAAATAGAGACAGTGTTTTGTCTGCATTCTCAAAAATGGCATTTTTGTTTGATGAAATTATTAGACTACGAATTGTACAACATTCTAATGAAAGTCATAGTGCAGAATTACTTTATCTTCTCAATCTAGTTCCAATTAATAGAAAAATTAGAACATTTCTTGATTGGAAAGTATTTGATCCAGAATTTACTAGAGACATGTCTAGATTGTTTGAAGTAAGAAATGATACTGTTCACTGTATTTCTCTAAATGAAGTAAACTACAACCCTAAATCAAAAATTTCTCTATCCTCTACATCTTGATTCAAAAAATTCACAATAGATTTTCAAAAAGCATGGAAAACATTACTAAAAATTTATGTTACAGAACAAGGAAAACTAGATTTCAAAAAACTTTCTATAAACTAGGTTTTGTAATGGCCCCTTCCGCAGCAGAGCCAACTAGTGTTGCAAATTTTGCCAAAGCCCCTGTTGTATAGTTTGGTTTTGGAGGACTCCACTGTTTTCTTCTGTTTTCTAATTCTTCAGATGACACATGAAGATCAATTACATTAGTTTCAGTGTCTATTGTAATTTCATCATCATCTTTTATCAATGCGATTGGTCCGCCCACATATGCTTCAGGTGCAACATGTCCTACCATGAATCCTCTAGTTCCTCCAGAAAATCTTCCATCAGTAACCATTGCAACTTTTTTGCCTAATCCCTGACCTACTAGTGCTGCAGTGGTCGCTAACATCTCTCTCATGCCTGGACCTCCTTTTGGTCCCTCATATCTAATTACAACAACCTGACCTTCATCAATATCACCTCTTTTTACGGCCTCAAAAGCAAATTCTTCTCTATCAAACACTCTAGCTTTTCCTGTAAATTTTGTCATTTCCACTCCTGCAGTCTTGATTACTGCACCATCTGGTGCAAGTGAACCTTTGAGAATCACTGCTGTTCCAACATTATGAATTGGATTTTCTACTGATCTGACAATTTGTTGCTCTGTTTGAGGTAAAACCATGGAATTCAAGTTTTCTTTGATGGTTTTTCCAGTTATTGTAATGCAATTCTCATTTAACAGGTCCTTGTCAAGCAATTTCTTTAGCACAAATGGAATTCCTCCAATTTTATCAAGTGAATTCATTACATAGTTTCCACCAGGTTTCATATCAGCTACATGTGGTGTCTTTTTTCTAACTCTCTCAAAATCATCATATGTTAATTTGATATTTACTTCATTTGCTAATGCCAGTAAATGTAAAATTCCATTTGTTGAGCCTCCAACAGAATTCAACATTGTAATTGCATTCTCAAATGCCTCAAAAGTGAGAACTTCTTTGGGTCTGATATCCATCTGTAATGCTTTTGCACATGCTACCCCAGTATCATACACCATCTTTTCTCTTCTATCATCTTCAGCTGGAGGACTGGCACTACCTGGTAATGCAAGACCTATAGCTTCTGAAATTGATGCCATTGTATTTGCAGTAAACATTCCACCACATGATCCTTCATTTGGGCAAGCAGTATTTTCAATATTTTTTAGCCCTTCTAATGATAATTGACCTGCATCATATGCTCCCACTGCTTCATAAACATCTACAACTGTTAGTTCTTCTCCATTTAACATTCCTGGCATGATGGTTCCTCCATAAACAAATACTGATGGAACGTCCAATCTTGCCATTGCCATCATTGTACCTGGGAGACTCTTATCACATCCTGCAATTCCTACCAGTGCATCATACTGGTGTGCTCTAACCATTAATTCAATAGAATCTGCAATTACTTCACGAGATATCAAAGAAGATTTCATTCCTTCATGTCCCATTGCAATTCCGTCACTTACTGCAATTGTTGAAAATTCTCTAGGAGTTGCACCTGTATCTGAAACGCCTTCTTTTGCTTTGAGTGCTAATCTTGGAAGATGGATGTTACATGGAGTTGCCTCATTTCCCGTATGACATACTCCAATCATTTGTTTTGATAAATCAGTATCATCTAATCCCATAGCTTTGTACATTGCTCTTTGAGGTGCACGAGATGTTCCTTCTACAACATTTCTACTAGAGATTTCTCCCATGTTATGGAATTCTTGATTGCTATAATTTAGGCTTTATTGAAAACTATTGTGCTATAATTTTGTTTAATTGATGATTTTTGATACTACTTAATCTGATAAAAATACAATAACTGATACTAGACACGCCTCTACAAAATCATCTGCCCCATTACTATTGATAAATATCTGATCAACTCCTGCTGGAAGAGGATCAAAATCTGTTGCAAAAGTACCTGCAGCCGTTGCAGTTGACACGGTAGTATCTGAAACCCCATCATCATTCGTATCCACATCAACAGTAAAGGATGCGTTGCAGTTGACACTTTCGTCACCATTTCCTACAAGAATTGACACGTCTCCACTGTATGCATCTTCATTTTGTAGTGTTAAGAAAACCCCATCATCGGGTAAATCATCTTCAAATGTTGTAATATCATAAGTGATTCTTTGATCTAATTCATCAATCTGTGTAGATAGTTCTGTATTGTCAAAATTACCACTACCGCGAAGTTCATCTAGAAGTGATTGATGAACTGTACTTGCTTGCTCTACTGGTAAAAATGCAAATAATCCTGCAACCATAACAATAACTACCAGAATAGATGGAATTAGTAATTTATTCAATAAAATTTATGAAAATAGGATATTATTAAGTATATTCTTGATTTTTACAATTTTTAAATTGCATGTGAATGAAAACTATCCTACTACCAAATAATTTCTAAATGTAAGTTATTCTACTATCATCTAAAATTGAATTATAGTATCCTAATTTTCAGATTAAAAATTTAATGTAAATTTTATGACTAGGTTCTAGACTTTATTGAAAATATCGATTCAAAAACTTTCATTGAGTTTAAATTCTAACTGTTTATTTGAATTCCATGGAACAAAAAGCCCTTGAATGTCCCGTTTGCAAAAGTAACAAAGCAGAAATTGCAGGCGAAAATGTAAAACTTGGCGGTAGATTCGAAGACAAAGAATTTCTTACAACAGAACTAACTGTACTTAGATGTACTCGCTGTGGATATTACATGTTCTTTGATAAAATGGCACAATTTACAACAAAGGATTCTTAGAATTTTATTTTACTATTCTTTGATTCTCTAATTCTACTAATTGGGATTCAATCTCTTCAGGGGTCTCTCCGCCATAAGACATCAAAATTCTGTCATCTTCCATGATGTCTATATCTCTGATATCTGGAACCTGTTTTCCGTTATAGAAGAACTTTAGAGAATAATCTTCATTAGTGCAGAATTCTCTGCCATCTTGGAATGTAAAACATTTGTCGTCAAGATTTAATGATAATGACTCAAACAGATACCCTAACGTAACACCTGTTGCATGTTTGTGTACTGTGGAACCGTCTCTTCCTTCAAAGTGAATCCAAGGTGATTTTATTTGGTATGCTGGGGCTGAAAAGTCAAAATAATCTCCAAATATTCTTACTTGAATTGCAGCGTGTGCGTGATCACTACCCAATGCACCTGCATTTTCAGGTCCACCAGGGGCAGTATTTTGATCCATTGTGGCAAACACCCATGCTGCATATCCTACAATTACTGCAATTACTGCCAAAACACCAACTGCGATTAGGGTGTTTTTTCTTTGTTCGGCTGAATGTTTTGTAGCGTAGTTTTCACGTTTTTGTTCACGCTCTCTTCTTTCTTTTCTGCCCATGAGATGTTCAAACTCTGAAATTTGCCCTAATTAACCATTCGATAAACTCGTATTCTTAAAGAAAAGATTTCTAAAAAATAATAAATAAAATCACAAACTGCTGAATTTATGACTTGTATCTTTTGTGATATATTGGATGGAAAGAGAGGTGGCCATATTTTGTATGAGGATGACTCTCATGTCTCATTTTTGGATAGATACCCAATTGATGTAGGTCATAGTTTAGTAATTCCACGTGAACATCACGAAAGAATTACTGAGATGACTCCTGAAAATGTCGGAAAACTTTTTTCACTGGTTCCAAAAATCGCCAAAGCAATTTTGAATGCCGCTAATGCTGATGCATTTAGTATTGCGCAAAATAATGGTCGTGCTGCAAAACAGATAATCCCTCATGTACATATCCACATAATCCCAAGATACAATTCCAAAGGAACTATTTGGACAAAACGACAAATCTCAACTGATAATGAACTATCAGAACTTGCAAAAAAAATTCGTAGTGTTATTTAGAGTGACCTGGATTATATCTTAAAATCGCACCAATCTTTCCAAGGCTTCCAAGCATGTTTCCATGTTCTGCACTGCCTGACACCACTTCTAATTTTGAACCTGTTTTTGATGATAATAATTCTAGATAATCTACAATGTCTTGTTCGTTTACTTCCACTTCCATAGCGTTACATCCAGGACAAGGTTTGTTTGAGAACTCTGTCTTTTTTGGAATTACTTGAGGTCTTTCAACAATCTCTTCTTGTAGATGTTGACATCTTTTGCATTTTCCTTCTACTCTGTGCAAATTTGTATTATCTGTAATTATTAGAGTTTCAACTACGTTATTTTTTAAAAATTCAATGACTTCTTGTAATCCATACGAACCTTTACCTGTGTTTCCGTTAATTTCTCTAAATAATGCTTCAACGAGTTTCTTTTCTTCAACAAGTCTAAAGTTACCTAAAATGTCAGAGGATTTTGCAAATGCTTCTCTAATTCCTTCTGAACCTGAATATGATGAATCAATTGTTGCAATAATGTTATTTTGTAATCTATACTCTAGATAATTTCCATTGATGAAATCCTCTTTTGTAGGTCCTGGACCTGAAATTACCAATCCTTTAACCGGATAGATGTCAATAAAATATTCCCTTGTTGTTTGAGCTACTCTGTTAAAGTAATACGTTAATTCCATCTCTCTTAATTTTTGAAATCTTTTTGCAGATTGTCCACCCTGTCTATGTTTTCCTGCAACTCCTGAACCTGTTTGAGATAATACCTCGATTTTATCTCCGTGTAATAATCCCCATCCTGCGTCTTTTGCATCAATTGCCAAAAACCCAATCAAGTTGTCATCTTTGAGCATATCTTTTAGAATGTCTACATGAAAATGATCATCGCATCTGTACAGATATTGATTCAAATCTTTTGGAGGATCGATTTCCCAAACTTTGACAACTTCACTTCCTAAAGGACCCCCTTCTTCTGGAGGTAATGCTCCACAGAACATCACTAACCCCCTTTCAGGAGTTTTTTTGTAAAGTTTTAATCTTTGAACTACTTTTCCTAAGGAATCAACTACGTGTGATCTAGTAAGATCTGATTTGATATTATCTGCAGTACCTTGTTCTTGTTGAAGTGTTCCGATAATTTCATGAAGTTGTTTTCCTTTTGGTATGTATACTGTAATTAATTCAGTTCCTCTACCTGATTTTCTTGATAATTCTTCAAGTGTTTTTCTAATTTTATAGATTTTAACAGAATCTTGTTTTTCTATCTCTATTTTACCCATTTGTGCTTTCTCCAAACTATGCGGATATTAATTTTGATTGATTGTTTTGTGTTATTTTGATCATAACTCATCAATTGTTTTGAGAAATACCTCTAGTGGTTGATTTCCTCTGATCTTGATGATTTTTTCATCATTGAATACTAGAAATGAAGGAGTGGCATCAATTCCCACTTCTCTTCCAAAATCATATAACGCATTAACCTTGTTTTGATATTTGTGTTCATCAAGGCATTTGTTGAATATCTCTAAATCCAAGTTTATAGTGGATGCAAAATTATCTAGTGAGTCTCTTGTAATCCATCCTGTTCTCTCTCCTCCCCAATTTCTGTACAATTCATCATGATATTGCCAATACTTTCCTTGATCTTCTGCACAATATGATGCCTCTGCAGCTAATAATGAATCAGGCCCATTAAGTGGAAAGTCTTTGAAAACAAGATTCACTTTACCTGTTTTTATAAAATCTTCATTTATCACATCTAGTGTATTTTGATGAAATTTGTAACAAAATGTACATTGATAATCTCCCCACTCTAAAATCGTAATTGGTGCATTACCATCTCCTAACATAGGAGACCCATTCTCGATAAGTTTTGATGATGTTAATTTTTTGGGATTATTTTCTGATTCTGGATAAAATGCCAAGAAACTTCCTGCAATAATTCCTATTGTTATTGGAATAAGCAAAAGATAAACTCGATTCATATTGGTTTTTTTTAGACTACAAGTAAAAGTCTTCTTTAATTTGTAGCAATCGTCCAGAGTGCAGAATTTTTTGCTGATATTTCTGCAACAAATGGATCATCTGATGATGAAATAATGATGATGTCTCCTTCAGACGGCTCTAATTCTTTTACTAGGCTTTGTTTTGTTTTCTTTTCTTTAATTAGACAGTCTTTGTCTTCTCCTGGGAAAACAAATCGATTATTTTTAAACATCAATGTTATACATCCTGATGATCCGTACATTATAGCGTAATCTCTTTGTTCTAATCCTGTTTTTATTGTAGATGAATATTTTTTCAAAATAATTGCATGATTGTTTTTACCCTGAGTTATGCCATTTCTTTCAATTTTACATTCTTTTGGAATAATTTTTTGTAATTGTACTGTGAATTTCTTTCCCTTTTCTGTCAAAAAGTTACCTGATCTTGTTGACTGTATCATCTTTGCTTCTTTTAGATGTGAAATCAGTGTTTTTACTGCACCCTCTCCTAGATGAATTTCCTTTCCTAGTGTTGCCCTGCTTACAAATTTTTCTTCTGAAAGTAATTGAAGTGCTTTGAATACGTGTGGAATACTAAATGTAAGTACCTTACTTGAGCCTTTTCTCGAAACTATATTTTGTAATATTTGGATATTTTTTTTCAGTTACTTTTACCTAAATTATGATATTTTTATCTGAATTTATTAATTCTGATTTTTTTAAAAGTAACATGCCTTCTTTGAATTTATCTTCGTCTGTTTTTTGTACAGAGTCGTTAATATTTTCTAATTTCTCTAAAACACTTGTTTGTTTAATCATATTTTCTAGCTCTTCGATTAAAAATGGTTTTTCAATAACCTCTACTAATTTTCCAAGTTTAGATATTGATTGTCTAAGTGATTTTTCTAGATTCCCTGATGCAAAAATTATCCTTTGTGATGGATTAATTCTTAGAATTTCTTTTGCAGCTTCAACACCCGTCATATTTGGCATTTTTTGATCAAGTATTACAATATCGAAATAATCTTTTGAATGAATCGTGGTTTCAGTGTCATACACATTCACACATTTTTCTCCGTCTCTTACTGTTAGTACATAATTGCATTCATGTTCTAACCATGCTTGGTAAAGTCTTAAAATACGTGGTTCATCATCTGCAATTAAAATTCTCTTTTCTCTTTTCTTTGGAATTGCAATATTTTTTATTTCATGTTCAATTGGCTCCACCATTTTTTTTAATTCCCATATGTCCAAACATATTTTGGATTAATGTTGAAAACAAATCAAAATCTGTAACGATCTTTTTTTCTGTTTTTTTGATTTTTCAATAATTGTTTTAAGAATTGATCTATATCCATTTACTCCGTACTGATCAACTAATTTGCTTTCTATGACTTTGGAAATTTGTTGACCATAGTCTTAACTATCTAATTCCCTTCTCACATCATTCATTATGTCATAATTTATGACAAAATGATTATTATCACACAGTATGTCCGATCAAAAACTAACAACTTTGATCAGGCTCAAATTTTGATTTTTTTTATAAATTGGATAAATCATCCAAGAGCTTAAATACATTCATCCGGTGCTAACCTCATGTCTGAAACAAGACAAATTAATGTGTCCAAAACAAGTGTGCCAAAACTTGCAATTATTGCATTAGGTATTATCTTTGCAGCAGGATTATTTGTTGTAGGATTTGATCAAGGGCATATCTTTAGTCTAGTTTATGGCGAGCAAGCATTTACTGATCTTTATCTCCATGAACTTACTCATGATATGAGACACGCAGCAGGTTTTCCTTGTCATTAGGAGTCTGTAATCATGAAAACATTTCTTTTTATTGTAATAGTCTTAA
>JAEFCZ010000067.1 GCA_016125975.1 Candidatus Nitrosopumilus sp. | reverse complement strand
TTCCCACTTGGCAACACTACAATCACCTGGACTGCAACAGACTCTTCAAACAACTCTGATACTGCAACTCAGACTATCACAGTTCAAGATACAACAAAGCCAGTCTTTGATGCTGCCAGTTTGCCTAGTGATGTGACAATAGAGGCAACTGGCCAAACTACAAACCACACCATTACGTCACCTACTGCCACAGATATTTTCACACCTGTTACAGTTACCGATAATGCACCTGTCTCATTTCCACTTGGAGATACTGTCGTTACATTTACTGCAACTGATGATAACGGAGTAACTGCAACTCACGAAATTACCGTTACAGTTGTAGATACGACAATTCCAGAAATTACACTACTTGGAGAATCCCAAGTAACTATTACCGTTAATTCAAACTATGTCGATGCAGGGGCAAAAGCTAGCGATAACATTGATGGTATCATTACAAACAACATCATCACAAATACCGTTGATACTAGCATACTTGGAAGTCATACCAAAACTTTTGATGTCGCTGATTCCTCTGGAAACTCTGCAACTACTGTGAGCAGAGAGATTATAGTAAAAGACATTCCGATAACTCCCCCATCAGTACGACAAAACGTGAGTGCTACTAGCTCTGATGGTGCAATATCTCTTACTTGGGATGCACCAACTGATAACAGTAATTCAGAAATAGAATTTTACAAAGACTTTTACAAACTATCTAGTGCCTCAACTAGTACATGGAAAAAATTTAGTTTCACTACAAATGAAACTAGCCATACGATAGATGGGCTAGAAAACTATCAGCTATATGAGATAAAGTTAAGAGCCAATAATGGATATTTCAAAAGTGATTTTACTGAAATAGTAACCGTAGTTCCATCATAGCCATCCATAGTCGTAACAGAACCATCAGCTCCGTACAACTTTGGTGCTTTTCCTTCTGATGGAAAGGTAAGTCTTACTTGGGAAGCACCGCTTGATGATGGCAATGCTGAAATACAAAACTATGAGGTAAAATACAGAATATATCCTAGTGGTCAATTGACAAAGTTCACCACTGATCAGTTATCTACAGAAATTACAGGACTGCAAAACGGCAAAGTGTACGAGTTTAGAATATCTGCATTTAATACCGCTTATCAAGGCGACTCTGTTTATGTAAGGACAGCCCCTACTACTGCAACAGTAACACAGCCATCAACTCCGACTGGCATTAAGGATATATATGAAGATGAAGATGGTAAGCACCTTTTGCGTTGGAGTGAGCCTTCTGATGGTAACGCTGAAATCCAATATACTACCATAGAGTACAAGCTACAAGGCGAATCTGAATGGACTTGGCTTGTCAATGATGCTGATGGTAGTGAGAGTTATGCTTTGGCTCGTCTTTCAGCAGATGGTCAATGGAATGGACTAGCAGAAGGAGTCTATGATTTGAGATTATCATCCTTTAATGGAATACAAAGTCCTTATGCCACTCACACAGTTACAATCATTGACCAGTCCTGATCAAATTTTATCCAAATCCAAATCAAACAACTTTCCTAACCCTTATTAATTTCATATTCTACTAATATTCATGGCAAAACGAGTTACCATAATGATTGATGATGATATCGACAAGAAACTTCGACTTCGTCAAGCAAAGTTAATTCAACAAGAACAAACCTCCTACAGTTATTCAAAAGTACTAAACGAAACAATTCGTAAGGTCTTAAAATAACTAGGAATTTTTCTTTTTTTCAGAATAGTTTAAGATAATGAAATTCTATTCAAATTATTAGAAATGGTAAATCTGTTAGATCCTAGTACTGTCATAACTCGAATGTTTAATGCAGGAAAATATGAAGAAATGTACAATTATTGTAAAGGTCTTCTTGAAAAAATTCCTAATGATATGGTTGCACTTCAAAACATCTGTTTGTCTTTAATCTACTTGAAAAAATATGAAGAAGCAATATCCTACTGTGATCAAGTTTTGGAAATTAAAGAATCTGATACTTATGCATTAAAAAACAAAATTTATGCCCTAGAAAGTTTGAATCAATATGAACAAGTTCTAAAATTATGTGAGCAAATCCTTTCTTCCACTCCTAATGATTCTTGGACCTTAAACAGTATGGGTTTATCATTAAATGAATTGAATCGACATAAAGATGCAATTGAATATTATGACAAATCACTTGCAATAGATCCAAACGATGTTACAGCCTTGATGAATAAGGCTATTTCTCATAGCCATCTGAAAAATTATGAGATGGCAATAGAACTGTATGATAAGGCTCAATTAGTTGATTCTAGTCTCAAAGAAATTCCTCTTGCCAAATCCAAACTATTTGAGAAATTAGGCAATACTGATAATGCGTTTTTAGCTGCTCAAGGAATTCTCAATAAAGACATGGAGAAAATCAAACTGACTGCAAAAGAAAACAAATGTTCTCTTTTTCATCAAGTCTGTGAAAATGAATTTGAGAAATTAGATTCTAAATAATCTACAATGAAAATTATCTAAATCATTTTATACATGAATTTGTAGATACTTTTGATGTTTACCGGAATTGTTGAAGGAATAGGTAAAGTAGAAAAAATTTCTAAAAATACAAAAAATAGAAGTGCAATACAAATGACTGTAAATTTAGGAAAACATGCAAAAGGATTGAAAATTGGACAAAGTGTTGCATTAAATGGTGTTTGTCTTACTGCAACAAAACTATCAAAGTCTAGTTGCATATTTGAAATGATTGAAGAGACAACAAAGAAAACAGATCTTGGAAATCTTACAGTTGGTGGAATAGTAAACATTGAACGAAGTCTAAAGGCTGGAGACCGATTGGAAGGTCATTTTGTTTTGGGACATGTCGATGGTGTGGGAATAATTAAAAAAATTCTAAAAAAGCCTAAAGAAGTCCAAGTTTGGTTTCAAGTACCTAAAAAATTAGCAAAATATGTAGTCAAAAAGGGTTCTGTTGCTGTTGATGGGATAAGTTTGACCGTAGTTGATGTTAAAAAAAATCTTGCATCTGTATCCTTGATACCTCATACAATTGAAGTTACAAACTTTCAAACAAAAAAAGTAGGCGACAAAGTTAATATTGAAACTGACATTCTTGGAAAATACATTCTAAAATAAACTCTATAACCTACTACTTTTGTGGTAATTACCAATTTTTTAGTAAACTTTATAATCAGTTTTAAGATTTTTTTGTTTATGTCTCTTGAATCTGCATTACAATCTCTAAAAAGAGGTGAGTTTGTACTATTGTTTGATTCTGCTGGAAGAGAAAATGAAATTGATATGGTGGTTGCAGCTGAATTTGTAACTCCTGAACATGTTGCTAGAATGCGTCAGCATGCTGGTGGTTTACTTTGTATTGCAATAGATAATCAATTTGCAAATTCACTTGAGTTAAAATACATGCATGAAATTTTATCTGATTCTACAATTTCAAATAAAGAAATGATTATGGGATTAGCTCCTTATGGTGATCATCCAACATTTTCATTATCTGTAAATCATTATCAAACTTATACTGGAATTACTGATAATGACAGATCTTTAACAATACGTGAAATGGCAAATATCTACAAAGTTGAAAACAAACAGAAAAAATTTGCATCATCTTTTAAAACTCCTGGACATGTTCCTTTATTGATTGCATCAAAAGGTTTGTTAGCTGCACGTCAAGGACATACAGAAATGTCTGTATACCTTACACAAATCGCTGGTTTGACTCCAGTAACTGCAATCTGTGAAATGATGGATGCTGAAACATACACTGCATTGTCTGTTGAAAAAGCAGAAAAATTTGCAAAACAAAATGGAATTCCATTAATTGATGGAAAAGAACTATTAGAATACGCCAAGGTGCATTAATTTTGAATATTGCAATAGTAGTCTCAGAATTTAATGACGAAGTGACGTCTAGAATGCTTTCAGTGGCACAAGAAAAAGCTGATTCTTTGAAATTAAAAATTTCTTACACATGTTCTGTTCCTGGTGCCTATGATATGCCTATTATTGCTGATGCACTATTGCAAAAAAATGATGTTGATGCTGTAGTTACTTTGGGTGCAATTATCAAAGGGCAGACAAAGCACGATGAAGTTATCTCTCATGCAGCTGCACAAGCCCTTACTGATTTATCTATAAAATATCAAAAACCTGTATCTTTAGGAATTTCTGGCCCTGGAATGCAAGAAAGACATGCACATGCTAGAATTAGACCTGTTGCAGAACGTGCAGTAGAGACAGTAGTAAAAA
Organism: Candidatus Nitrosopumilus sp.; assembly: GCA_016125975.1. Classification (GTDB taxonomy): domain Archaea; phylum Thermoproteota; class Nitrososphaeria; order Nitrososphaerales; family Nitrosopumilaceae; genus Nitrosopumilus. The sequence continues at coordinate 24,229 of JAEFCZ010000067.1, read as the reverse complement.
TCTCATCAGAACTAAAAAGGATTCAAAAATGATTCAACTAAGTATTTTGAAAATAACTGGTTATGGTCCATGGACTCTAACTTTGGGCAGTGATAGAGAACATGAACTACAAATGCTTCAAGCATCTCTATACAAACAAATACAGAAATTATTTTCTGAAAAAAATTGTCTTGTATTTCTTAATAGGGCTGATGAATTTTTTGTTGTTTCAAATGGTCTTGGATTAGATGATCATATTGAAATTCAAAAAACACTTGAAAAATCATTTGAGATAAATCTAACAATTTCAATTGGTTTTGCTGAATCTCCTTTTGAAGCAAACTTGAAAGCATATGATGGAAAGACAAATGAAATTATTTTAGATAAACAATACAATATTTTTGGATTTGTTAGCGATTCATCTGACTCAAAAGTTACCATCATGCATTTGGATGTTGATGATCTTACTTCTAAAAGAACAACAAACTCTCCATATGAAATTTCGTCATTAATATTTCAACTATACTCAAAAATGTCAAAATATTTTTTGGAAAAAAACTCACTCACATTTTTTATAGGTGGTGATAATTTTATGGTAGTTGCAAGTGATGACGCAAAAAATTCTGTACAAGATTTTATCAATATGATAAAAAATGATGATAAAATTTTCTTGAATTGTGGTATTGGCAATGCACCTACTTGTAGAGATGCTGTAAAATTAGCCACAAAATCACTTGATACAATTCGTGAAATTCGAGATTCAGGAAAAGAAAAACCTGAAGTTTATGAATTATCATGTTAATCAAAAACGTTAGCCTTCTTTTAGGACAAGAATTAGATTTTGTTTCAGAGACAAGTATCCAAATTCAAAATGGAAAATTCAGACGAATTCAACCTAACCTTAAACCAAATGTTAAAGAAGACTCTATTGATTGCCAAGGTCTTTTGTTAATACCTGGATTCATTAATGCACATACTCACATTGGTGATTCTATTGGAAAAGATGTTACACTAGATAGTTCTGTAGATAAAAAAATTCATCCTGTATTTGGAGCTAAATCAAAAATTCTAAAAAACACTCCTCCTGAGAATCTCACTAATTTTATGAAAAATACTTGTCATTCTATGATTAGAAAAGGAATTACAACTTTTGTTGATTTTAGAGAAGGAGGATTAGATGGGGTTCTTTTGTTAAAAAAAACATTATCTGAAATTCCTATACGATCAATTATCTTGGGAAGGGTGGATTTTTACCAAAACCCAACTGAAATCAAAAAAAACCTACCTATCTCTAAAGAAAAAGCACAGGAATTACCCAAGATTCTTCAAAAATGTGATGGTATTGGAGTTAGTGGTGCAAATGAGAATAGTAATTCGGTTCTGAATCATTATTCAAAGACATCCAAGATTAGAGCAATTCATTCTTCTGAAACCAAACAAAGTGTTTCTAGATCCAAAAAGATGACTGGAAAATCTGAAACAATTAGAGCATTATCTCTAAAACCTCATTTTCTTGTTCATATGACTCATGCATCAAAAAGTGACCTTCATGTTGCAGCAAAAAAGATTAGAGGAATTGTCATTTGTCCAAGAGCAAATTCCGCTTTGGCTGAAGGAATACCTGACATTACTTTGATGCAAAAAGCTGGTTGTACACTAGCCTTAGGCACAGATAATGTTATGGTAAACTCTCCTGATATGTTTAGGGAAATGGATTATCTTTGGAAAGTAACAATGGGCATTCATAAAAAACGAATCAATCCTAAAGAAATTCTAAAAATGTCTACGGTAAATGGTGGAAAGATATTGAAAAAAGATATTGGTGTAATTCAAACAGGAAAAATTGCTGATTGTGTATTTCTTAACAAACATGCATTAGATTTAGAACCCATGCATGATCCTTATGCATCAATTGTTCATAGAGCATCTGAATCTGCAATAAAGGCAGTAATGATTGGAGGGAAGATTGTTCATGGAAAACTATAGTCCTCGTGTTATACTTAGTACTGCAATCTCTATTGATGGAAAGATTGCAACTAAAACAAATGATTCAAAACTTTCATCAAAAGATGATATTCAAAGACTTCACAAACTACGTTCTAAAGTAGATGCAATTCTTGTTGGAAAAAATACAGTATCTCGTGATGATCCTCTTCTAACTGTTCGTTATACTAAAGGAAAAAACCCAATTAGAATTATTTTAGATTCTAAAGGAACTATTCCAAAAAAATCAAAAATTCTACAATCATCTGATAAAATTCCTACTATAATTGCAGTCTCTAAAAAAACTCCAAAAAAAAATCTTGAAAAATTACAAAAATTTCCTATTGAGATAATTACTGTTGGAAAAGATACTGTTAATCTAAAATTATTATTAAAAAAATTATCAAAAAAGAAAATCAAAACAGTTCTTGTTGAAGGAGGCGGAACTGTAAATTGGGAATTTGTTAAACAAGGACTTTTTGATGAAATGATAATTACTGTATCTCCATTTTTAATTGGTGGTAAAGATGCTGTTCCTTATCTAAATGGAACTGGATTTAGTAAAATTTCTAATTCTCCAAATCTTAGACTCAAATCAGTAAAGAGGCTCAAAAATCATCTAGTTTTACATTACGAAAAGCTCTAAGTTCTTATACTTTATTTGAAATACAACTACAAGAAATTGGCCGTAAAAAAGAAAACAATCAAAAGAAAAACTACTACAAAAAGAAAGGCTACTACAAAAAAGAAGGCTACTAAATCAAAAGCAAAGAAACCAGCATTTGGTGGATATGCTATTAGTTTTGCAGGTCGTACAGAAACTGCTGAACAAATATTTGGTAAAAAACCAATTGCTCCAAGTGAAATGACCAAAAAGATTTGGGCATTTGTAAAATCAAAGAGTCTTTCTAATCGTTAAACCCATTTGTTAACGATTCATCGTTAACTAATTTCTATATTTTAATTATTTTTAAAAAAATAAGATATAGATACTGGAAATAATTTGAATCTATTATGTCAACTGCATCATTAAGACGTGATCACGAATTAATTGAAAAAGTTATCAAAGCAATGGATGCAACCGTCCAATTATTAAATGAAAATAAAAAAAATTCCTGAATCAATTTTACTTCCGGTTATAGATTTTTCAAAAAACTTTACAGATGTTTGTCATCACAGTAAAGAAGAAAATTCTTTGTTTCCTGCATTAGAACAAGCTGGATTGCCAAAAAACATGGATCCTATCGCAATGATGCTAATTGATCATGAACGTTCTAGAGAAATTGCTACAAATATGGAGGCCTCTGCACAAGAATACCTCTCTTCAGGTGATTCTACAAAATTAGTTAGTGATATGCAACAATATGTAGAACATATCACAGAGCATCTTTGGAAAGAAAATAATAGATTGTTTATGATGGCTGAAGCCCGTTTACAATATGTTGCAAAAAAAGTTGATGGGGAATTAAATGAAATCGAAGCAACAAAACTCAAAGATTTAGGAAAATCTAGAAAACATTATGAAGATCTTGCTGAAAATCTCACACGAGATGTTGCTGAGCAAGGAAATTAGGCTTGACTGAGAGTATTTTTGGTCAAGTAGTTGCTGTACAAAAATTTGCAAATGGGGGCATTAAGTTAGATTTCTATCATGATGATGTAGTAACTGAATACCGATATTCATCTAATCCAAGTCGATTAGGAAATTTTCCAAAGGAATTAGCTGAAACTTTGGCATCTACATTATCTAATGATATTTGCATTGAAATTTTCTTTGGTGATGACGGATCTGCCACTCATGTGGAATTAGAAGAATGTGACGATGATGAAGAATTTGACGAGGACTTTGTCCCAGAGGAATCATGAACTCTGAACGTATATCAAAGCTCAAGGCGTTCCAAAGATCTCTTTGATCTTCACTCAACAATTGCATGTCATCGAGTGTCCTCGCCAATACATAATACGCTAAAATTATACTTAAAGGATACTCATAATTTCAACTATGAAAAATTATTCTACGTAATGATGATGTGTTAGATTATCATAGAATCTAACTGATTTTAGATTTACAAATTCTAGCATTCCATATCTTGATAATTCTCTTCCAAAACCACTGTGTTTTATTCCTCCAAAAGGAATTCTTGGATCTGAAATTACTACATTATTTACACTAACAATTCCTGAATCAATCCTTCTTGACATTTTATCTGCTTTGGCAAGATCTTTTGTCCAAATACTTGCACCTAATCCAAATTCGCTGTCATTGGCCAATTTGATTGCCTCACTTTCGTTTTCAACAATCGTGATTGGTGCAACAGGACCAAATGTTTCTTCTTTTGCAATTCTCATATCTGGTGTGATGTTTGTTAGGATGGTAGGTTTGTAGAAATATCCATTGCCGTCAATCTCTTCTCCTCCTAAGAGTACTTCTGCACCTTTTTTCTTTGCATCTTCAACAATTCCAGAAATTGTTTCTAACCCATCCTTGCTTGATATTGGACCCACATCGGTATCAATTGACATTGGGTCTCCTACTTTGAGCTGAGATGCTTTTTTAACAAATAATTCAATAAATTCATCTGCAACGTTCTTTCCAACAAAAAATCTTTTTGATGCAACACAACTTTGCCCACAATTGATGAATCTGCCTTTTACTGCACCCTCTGCTGCCTTTTCAATAATTGCATCATCTAAAACAATGAAAGGATCACTTCCACCTAATTCTAAAACACATTTTTTTAGGTTCAATGCAGCTCTTTCTCCAACTTTGGCTCCTGCATTTGTACTTCCTGTGAATGTAACTGCATTAACATCTGAATCAATCAAGTGATTTGCAGAATCTACACTTCCTACTACAGTTTGAAAAATTCCATCTGGTATGCCTGCTTCAGTAAATGCTTTTTCAATTTCAATTCCTGATTGCATGGTAACTCTAGATGGTTTCATCACAATTACATTTCCAGCCATCAAACATGGAGCTGCAAATCTTAGAGCTTGCCAATATGGAAAGTTCCATGGCATGATAGAACCAATTACACCTAGTGGTTCAAATGTAAGAAAACTCTTTCTTGCATCTGTGTTTAATACTTCATCAGAAAGGAAACTATCTCCATGATCTGCATAAAATTCTAATGCCCACGCACACTTCTCTACTTCACCAATTGACTCTTTGAGTGCTTTTCCCATTTCACTTGTTGCAATTTTTGCAAGCTCTGTCTTGTTTTTCTTTAGATATTCAACTAAATTGTAAATGTAACTTCTACGTTTTTCATAATCTTTTTTCCATTCAGGAAATGCTCTTTTAGCTTTTCGAACTAGATCAAATACTTGATCTTTATCCATTGCTGAAAATGTAGTGATATCTTCACCTGTTGCTGGGTTAACTGTAGTGATTTGACTCAGGTTTTCTGAAAATTAGTCCTCATATTTAATTCACTAACTCTCATTTCAGTAAAATTTCTAAGTTTGGTTAGAAAATTTGTTGCATATCTTTCTTAATTTCATCAATTTTCTTTTGATATGCTTTTTTAGATTTGTCGTTCTTTTTTAGATTGAGAACGTTTCCACATGATGGGCACTTGAACATTCCTTCAAGTGCATCTTCAAATGTTACTCTTGGGCAATCTTCATTTCCACAATGATAAAAGTCAGATGCATTTTCATAATCTAATCTTTGTTGCAATCTTTCTTCAATTTTCTTTTTTTGATTTTCGATAAAATGTTCTACCTCTTCTCTTCTGGTTCTCCATCTATAGACAAACCATCCTTTTCTCTCATCTTTGACTCTAATTCCTGTGATTAGGGATTTTCCAAAAAGATCATACAATACTTTTCTTACCATGTTGATTCTAAGACCTGTAGAACTTGCAATCTCTTCATCAGTTGCATCTTCTGCTTTTAGTAATGAACGTGCAACTTTGAGATACTCGTCTCCTCCAATCATTGAGGCTATTCTAACAAAAGGATCTTCGTATTTGTCTACCAACTCTAATCTTTCCCAATTTTCTATTATTAATCCCTTGTTTCCTTTACCTGGACATTTTTGCCTGTTTTTGTGGGTATGATCTTTCTTTTTGCATCTGGGAATTCTTTTTCAAACTGCTGACCTCCCTGAATTCGATCTAAAAGTATGGCAAGAGCACTTATCTCAGAATGTGGTTGACTGCCAATTCCTACATTATAGTCTGCCATTTCATAAATTTCTCTAGGAACTTTTTCAGCACCTACAACAATTAACACTTTTTCTTCTTTCCCAATTTTTTCTTGAACTTCATTAATTTTTTCACCGTACATTGAAAGATGTATTATTTCCCAATTTTCTTCTTTTTTCTTTTTGATAATTGGTTTCCATTTCTCAACAAATTCAACTATGAAATTGCCTCCCCAAGTTTCATTAATTTTTCCCAAAGTATCTTTTATCTCTGGATTAACTTCTGTCATGAAGATCTTTTCTGCTCCAAATGCTCTTGATACTAATGCCACATGAGTTGTAACTCTGTCATCTCTTACAACTCGTTGTCCAATTCGCACTACTTCAATTTCCATATGTCTTTTCTGCTCCTGATTTATTTTCAAATATGTGTGAATCATAACTTTCCAAAATACCTTTTATCAATTCTTTGAGTTGTTTGATATTTTTGCCAGTTTTAGCAGAAACTGGAATCCATTTTTTGTTATCTGCCAAATTCAACGTATCAATTTTTTCTTCAATTTCACTATCTTCTAATAGATCTGATTTGTTTAGTGCATACACCATTTTATCTTTTTCAACTCCTAATTCACTTAATGTTCTCATACAACTAGAAAATTTCTTTTTTAGTTCAAATAATGGATCACTGATATCAATTACTACAATAATGATGTCTGTGTGGCCTAACTCTTCTAACGTTGATTTGAATGCATCAATCATGTACGCAGGCAATTTACTGATAAAACCAACTGTATCTGAAATCAAAAATGGAACCTGATTAATCGTAACTCTTCTTGTAGTAGTTGAAAGAGTGGTGAATAATTCACTACTCTGATCTCTTGTTTCTCCTGTCATCTTGTTAAACAAGGTTGTTTTTCCTGCAGAAGTATATCCTGCAAGTGAGATTATTTTGAATCCCATTCTTTTTCTTCCTTGTCTGTGTAACTCTCTTTGTTTTCCAGCTTTTTCTAATTTGGATCTGACTGTCTGCATTCTGTGTTTGATGTCATTATAGTACACATCCACTTCGAATTTTCCTATCCCCATAAATCCTGGTTGCTCACCCATACTAGATAGTCGAACTTTTTCTTTTGCTCTTGCCATTTCATATCGTAATTGAGCTAATTTTACTTGTAATTTTGATTCTGCACTTGATGCTCTACTTTCAAAAATTTCAAGAATTAGTGCTTCTCTGTCTAAAATTTCTCTGTGTAAAACTGATGCCAAGTTGTAATTCTGACTTGGTTTTAAAACCTCATCAAACACTATCACATCTGGTCTAATTTTTTCTGAAATCTCTTCAAGACTCTCTAAAATTCCACCACTTATGCCATACTTTGGCTTTTTCAAGAATTTTTGCTTAATTGTATGAACCACTTGTAATCCTGCAGCATCGCATAATCCTTTTGCTTCATTAATCACATCATCCTTATCATATGTGATTAAAATTGCCGATCTCATTTTAATTCCATTTTTTTACAATAACTCGAGTTAAAGATTCTACCTGTTTCGAAAATCTATGCAGTTTTTTTAATTGTCTTTTCTATGTTCATATTTAGAACTATTTCTGCAATATCACTAGCATATTCAGAAACTCTTCTGATATTTTCAGTCATTCTTCTAATTCTGTAAATCTCCTCATCATCTTTTAGTGATTTTGATGCCTCCCTGACTTTTTTCTCATATTTTACAACATCGTTTGTCTTTTCAATAGTTTTTTCAGCCTGCAAATAGTCTTCTTTGAATAAAGCAAGACAAGCATCATCTAACATTGATAGACAAAATTCATTCATATCTTGCAATTTACTCAAAATCTCTTTTTTCACTGACTTTTTGAATTCTAAAAGATCTCTTGCAATAAATGCTGCATGATCTCCAGTCCTTTCAATATTCTTTACAACTAATCTATATCCAAGACAATTTCTAGGATTTCTAAAGCCCATCTCTTTTAACATATGTTCATTTTGAATTGCTATCTTTAACTGACGAATAATATAAAATCCAAATCTATCTACTTCATCATCTGTATTGATTACTTCTTGTGCTAAATCTAGATTGTTTTCTTTTACGGCCAATATCGCATCACTAGACATTGATTTTGCCAAGTGAATCATTCTTTTGAATGCCCCATCTACAGATAATTCTAATAAATTCACTAGAACCTGAACTGTAATTCCGCCACTAGAGTCAGAAATAATTTCTGACCCCATCAACATTCGCTTGACTGCTTCTTTTACTGTATTTCTCTGAGAAGGACTTAATCTACCATCCTTTGGTTTTACATTGATTGTCTTAAACCCCAAAAAGTAGAGTGAAATTAATTTTCTAACAATTGAAGATGCCTTTTCTTCAGGATTGATTTCAATGATGGCCTCTTCTTTTTTCTGACTTCGTGATTCAAATTTTGGAGGATAGAGTTCTAATGTTGATGAGCCTTTTCTCACCATTCTAATTTGATCTCCTTGTTTTAATCCTAAATCTATAATCCATTGTTTTGGTAATGAAACTATGTATGATGATTTACCTGTAAACTGAATTTTCCTTGTTTCCTCTCTTTCTTCCACAAACTAAAGAGAAAAATCAGTTCTATATAGTTTTATCATTTTACTATGTATAATCATTGAACTAATATTTAGAATAATTTAGAGACCAAATATGGACCATATCCTAAAACTCCATAATTCACTTAATGCCTTGTTTGGAAGTGGTGTTTCTAAGCATCTTCCAAAAGACATTGAAATGACATTTTCAAGAAAGACTGGTAGAATTAGAACTGTTCTTCATAAAGGAAAATTATTGTGCACATTGAGAATAGACGGTGGTCTGGCAATTAGTCCCTATTTTGCTCAGATGTTATTGAAGAGTAAAATTTTCAGAGAAAACTGTGTTGAAATTAACAAAGATGCTGAACCTTTTGTCCGAGAAGGAAGATCCGTGTTTTGTAAACATGTTACAAAATGTGGAAAAAATGTTAGAATCTCATCTGATACTCCTGTTTTATTTCAAAACAAAGTGATTGCAGTAGGCAGGGCTGTTTTGTCATATGAAATGATTTCTGATTTTGATAGAGGTGTAGCAGTAAAGGTTAGAGATAGTTTAAAAAGTCGTAAAGAGGAAAAAGAACTATAATGCGTGGAGGAAATCGCGAAATACGAAGAATGATGGATAAGATGGGCTTGGACATGAATGAACTATCCAACGTTCAGGAAGTCACCATAAAGACTGACAAAAAAGAGATCATCATTTCAAAGCCATCAGTTACTGAAATGAAAGCTAAAGACAATTCCATCTTTACTGTTACTGCAGATAGTTATGAGGAACGAGAATTAGAGGTTCCTATATTCTCTGAAGAGGATATTCAACTTGTTAGTCAACAAGCAGGTGTTGATGAAGAAAAAGCCAAAAGTGCATTAGAAGAGGCAAAAGGCGATCTGGCTAGAGCCATTTTACTGCTAACTACTGGCTGATCTTGATTTTGTGCCTAAAAATGACCTAAAAATGAATGATTTAAGTAATGGAATTATTGAAATTCGTATGTAATGAGTATGGCTGAATCTAAAGTCACTGGAATCATCAAATCTCTAAATGTCTTAGAAGATGATATTGATTCCTTAAACAGTAAAGTTGGAGATATGAAAAAACAACTTTCAGTAAAGGCCCAAAATGAAATAGATGCTCTTATGGAAAAAACTAGGGAAATGGCAACTAAAGAAGCTGAAGTATTGATAAACGCTTCAAAAGAAAAAGCAACTGCTGAATCTGCAAAAATTGCTCAAGAAGGCGAGACTAAATTATCTGAAATTCAATCAAAAATTGATGCTAATTTTGATGAAGCAGTGAAACATGTTGTGTCAACAGTTTTGAAGGCATAATCCTAAATCATATATTCCGTTTTGTCAAATATCGATCCCTTACTTAATTCACGTATTGGAATTGCTACCTCATATGGTAAACCATACTATAGATTTTCAACCTATTTGAAAGCACTTGACTTATCCTTTGATTCGATTTTACCTGAGGATATTCAAAATTATTCAGGACCCCTCATTCTTACCACTCATAAGGAATCTCCAAAAATATGTGAAACACCTTTACTCCATGAGGATATTTTTGAGCATCATCCAACAGTAATTAGGGGAATCATGATGCAGAAACTAAATCTTGATTTTGAGGAAAATGATTTGATTTTGGGAATTGATCCTGGGGAAAGAACTGGGTTGTCTATATTTTACTATGGAAAAGAAATCGAAAGCTCAGTTCACTCATCTGTAGAAGAATTAGTTATTCATATTATTCGAGTTTTAGGTGGTCTTAGAGCTAAAAGAAAAATTGTAAAAATTGGAAATGGAAATATGGGTATCGCAAAACAAATTGTAACTATGTTGAATCTCAAATTTTGCTCCTCTTTTGAATTAGAATTTGTTGATGAAAGAAAGACTAGTCTGAAAATCAAAAACTTCAACCAAAGAGGAAAACGCGATATGTTATCTGCAAAATATATTTCTCAAAGAGATGGATATAGGCATTCCATACTTCCTCTATCCATCACTGGTTAATTTTTTCATATTTTAAGAATAAATTTTAGATTTTCTTCAGATCATACTGTATGACATTCTTCTATTTTCTCTATTTTTTTAAGAAAAACCTGTAATTTTTTATCAAACAACTATATTGATACATATCATTTTTTCAAAAAAACCGAAATTCAAACAAGCTATACATATTTATTGAAGATTTCTTGTTTTTCGTTGAAACTAATTATACTGATCGTAAAATTACTTGAAATTATTACAACTTTCTTATGCTTTTTTTCTAAATTTCATCGATCCACCCTTATATACTTATGAATTCTATACAATACTACCAAGATGACTTGTAAAGGAATTTGTGTAAGATATAAGGCTCAAAAGCCTGTTGGAACCGGAAGATATGCTTCTGGACAACGTCGATGTCAAATTTGTGAAATATTCATCAAATGGGAAGGATTATGGTGTCCATGCTGTGGCTATAGATTAAGAACTAAACCACGTAATTTGAAATACAAAGCCAAACTACGTGCAAGAGTTGAGGCTGATTCTATTGAAGCAAAATCAGTTGCAGAAGTTCAACCAGAAGTTGAAGAAATTGCAGTAAAAGCAAAATCAAAGGCAAAAACTGCAAAATCTAAAACAACAAAGTCTAAGGAAAAAACTCCATGCAAATATTGTGAGAAATTATTTGTCTATCCAGACAAACACGAAAAAAATTGCAAGAAGAATCCTACTTTAGTTGATGCTTCTCAAGAAAGTGAATCAATAGCAATAAAAGCATAAGACCTGTTCATAGCTTATTGAACTCTCCAAATGGATTTTTCCAAAAATTGGTAAATTTGGAGGGCCGAAACTTTTCTTTATCTATTCAAAAATTTGAAAATGGATATTTTATTTCTGTAGCTGAAGATTCTAATAAAATAGGTTCTATGGTGGCTTCAATGGCAACTGGTCCTACTCCTGTAACTACTACAATTATTCCATCTAGATCTGAATCTCTATTTCTCAAACTTGTTGCTGAACGAATTAGTACCCGAATGCGAGGCATCGCATTAGTTTCTGCATTTATTCAAAAAGAATTAGAACCTAATACTGCAAAAGACTTAATGTCTGAGATTATGGAGATGATTGAGAATGAGTGATTTAAGAAATTATATTTCAAAAATCAAGAAAAATAAGGAACTCAAAACTGTAAAAACTAAAGTTTCAACAAAATATGAAATTGCAGGAATTACTGCAAAAGTTGATGGTTCACATGCAGTTTTATTTGAAAATATCAAAGAAAGCAATTTTCATTTAGTTGCTAATTTGGTTGGTACTCGAAAAAGATTTGCACTGGCAGTAGGTGGTACAGAAAATAATATTCATGAAAAAGTTATTTTTGCAATCAAAAAAGCAAAGGCTCCTAAAGTTATCTCATCAGGAAAATTTCAAGAAAATAAGTCTAAAAACCTCTTTTCCATGCCTATTGTTACTCATTTTGAAAAGGAGTCTGGCCCTTTTATCACATCTTCGATTGCATATGTCAAGAATCCTGAAACTGGAAAACAAAATTCATCTTTTCATAGAATGATGCCAATTGATAAAACTCATTTTTCAATTAGAATGGTTGAAGGCCGTCATTTACATCGATGTTTTGTAGATGCAAAAGAGCATGGCGAAGATCTAAAAATTGCAATAACTGTTGGTGTCCATCCTGCAATTTCTATTGCTGGAGCTTATCAGGAACAATGGGGTAAGGATGAGATTAATATCGCAAACTCTTTGTTGGATGGAAAATTAACTTTAACAAAACTTCCATTTACTGGACTAAATGTTCCATATGGTTCAGAAATTGTTATGGAAGGAAAAATTCTTCAGGATAAAACCCATCCTGAGTGGATGGTTGAAATGCTTCAAACATATGATCACGAAAGATCCCAACCTATTTTTGAACTTGAAAACTTGTATTTTAGAAACAATCCAATTTTCCATGACGTCTTATCTGGTTACTCTGAACACAGATTGCTTATGGGAATGCCAATAGAATCAAAACTAAATGGTGATTTGAAAAAGGCATTTAGACAAACACAACAGGTATCCATGACAAATGGTGGATGTAATTGGTTACATGCAGTAGTGCAAATAAAAAAGAAAAATGAATCTGATGCAAAAAAAATAATCAAAAAAACATTTGAATCTCATCGTTCACTAAAACAAGTCACTGTAGTGGATGAGGATATTGATCCTAACAGTGCTGAGGCAGTCGAATATGCTATGGCAACACGATTCCAGGCAGATAAAGATCTTGTAATTTTAAAAAATGTCCGTGGCTCTAGCCTTGATCCGTCAAGTAATCAAAAGAAATTACAAACTGCAAAAATGGGTATTGATGCAACTAGATCCCTTTCAAAACTTCCTGAAGGATTTGAATTAGCACAAATCCCAAAAATTAACAAAATTAAACTCGAAAAATATTTCAAATAATCAAAATCAACTGATTAAATTAAATTTGGATAAATTACAATCATTTTAGATAAAATGTCATCAGAATCAAATCCACGAGAAAAGAGTCCTGTTGAATCACACGCTGAAGTAATTGTTAGGATGTTCCCATCTGATGCAAACCCCGCTGGAAATGTGTTTGGTGGTGAAATTTTAAAGCATATTGATATGGTTGCTGGAATTGTTGCTCAAAGACATTCTCAATCAAATGCTGTTACTGTATCTATGGATAGTGTAAATTTTCTAAAACCTGTTTTTGTTGGAAATGTTCTTTCACTAAATGCTCGAATAAACTATGTTCATAATTCTTCTATGGAAATAGAAGTTAAAGCAGAAGCTGAAGATATTGTTACTGGAATTAGAACTGTAACTGGAACTGCTTTTGTAACATTTGTTGCTTTAGATGAAAATGGCAAACCCATGCATGTTCCCAAATTGTCTTTAAAAACAGATGAAGATAGAACCAAGTTTGAAGAAGGAAAAATTAGAATGGAAAAAAGATTGAAAAATCGACAAAAATAATTTTTCTGATTTTCATGGAACCATTTAAGAATAATGAATTCTATCTTTAGTTAATGTCTGAACAAGAAAAAAATAATGAATGGGATTCATTATGGCAAGAATATACAAAATCTCTTGAAAATTGGAAATCTCTTTTTGAGCAAATTCAAAATGCCAGTAATGAAATGCAATCTAAATTCAATGAAGTTTGGGAAAAAGCTACGGTTGAATCTAGTAATGAAACCATGAAATTATTTGGAGAAAACTGGCAAAAAGCCATGACTGATGCTGGAATGAATTCTTTCAAAGAATTTAGTGATAATTGGCAAAAAGCTCTCAATGATAGTAACATGTCTACTTTCAAACAATTTGTCGAAAATTGGCAAAAGAGTCTTAGTTCATCTGGATTAAAACAGATGAATGCATATGGTGAAATGATGAAAAAATTCACCGAAACATGGGGCTCTATGTGGCCAAAATCACAATAAATTTTGAAAGAATAAAAACATCATTCATTCTTAATTTTTTATGACGATTTCTCAAAATGAGTGCTTTGTTGAATTATCTAGTTTTGATGATTTAGCACGGTATGCTTGTGCTTTTAGAGAATATCCTCAACGAGTTTATTCCCAGGAATTTAATGGAGAAAGAGTTGTCTCAAGCAGCATGCTTCTCGCTAATACTTTGTTGATTTTTTACACTCCTTTAAAAAAATCTGGACGGTACATATCTTATCAAATAACTGGTCAAAAAGAGATTTGTGAAATTGTAGAATCTACAAAAAATATTTCTCATTATGCACCTATTGTACATGCAGAATCAGAAATTTCTCCTTTACCTACAAAAGATGAAAAAATTATTGATCAGTTCCACCCTATTCATCTAAAAGATTTAGGCAGTTTAGCTAGACTAACATATGATCCTGAATTTCCAGATGAACAAAATCTAACTTTATTTGCATTGCCTAGAAAAAAATCATGGGTACTTGGTTACATTACCTCATTAGAAATGGATGATGTGTATTACAATTTCAATTATGTGGAACTAGACTCTGAACCTACCAAAAATTTCTTAAAATATCAAGGCAATCAAGGAAAAAATCCTGAATTCTCAGATACTATTGATCATGGTTTTTCATATTTTCCAATAATTAAAATAAAAAATGAACATTCCATATTTGGATTTTCAGATTAATTTAATCCCAAGTTGTTAATTCTTTAATTTTTTTCCTAGACTCTTCAACTAATCTTATCATTACAGGAATGTAAATCTCTGATGCATATGCAATTTCAATCTCAAAAATATCTTCAATATCAATAAACGCAGATGTGGTTATTTGGTTCTCATTTACGCTAGGCTCGTTATTTTCTTTTCTTTTGTGATTGATTACTTCTAAAAATACTGGTAATTGCCTATTAATCTCAATTTGTAATTCATCTTTGGAGCGTAATTTATCGTGACTTAAACCAACCATGATTTGTTGATTAACATCATTTTCATATCTATCCTGCGCTCTTATCATAATTTTTATTTCAGGTAATATGTTTTGTTTGTTTTTTAATTCACATATTTTTTTCATTACTTTTGGAAGTCTACTGTTATGCTCTTGATCAAATTTGTCAATATACCATTCTGAAAATTTAATTGCTTTCAAATCTTTTTTTTCTTTTGCTTTTTTAAGAAATTCTTCATATGATATTTTCTTTGTCATGAATAGTCCAAAATCTCTATTTGCTTCTTCAAAAATACTATCCAGTGTCAAATTTACTGAATCTATGAACTTGGAAAAAAAATGGTTAACGTAAAAAGGATCGGGATCATGTTGTTTTATCTGTTTTAGATAAATTTTACAATCCTCAATTGCTTTTTCAATATTCATTAGTCATTGCCAGATTCAAGATTTGTAAATTTTGATTGTGATTTCAGACTAATTGCCAATTCTTTAAAAATTTCATTCACACTTACATCTACTAGATTTATTGTAGCGTTTTCCTTGACTATCTGTTTTTCAAATTTTTCTTTTATTGCAAATGATACTGATGACCAATGTAAGATTCCTTTCAATTGTTCTTCAACTGTAGCATTTGTTGTTGGAAAATTTGCTGGTGAGAAAACTATGCCATTTGCCCATTGCATTGTAGGTATTGCTCCTCCTGAAGATCTGGTGCTAAATGCTATTTGTTTTACCCAATCATCAAATTTGTACTCAATAACTTCATGAATTATCAGTTTTTTCCACGGTTCTACAGAAATTTCCATTTGAACATGGTTTTTTCAAACCAATTATAATCTTATTTTTCAAGCCTAATTCCTGATTCTTTGGATTTAGACTCGCTTATTTACTAGAAAATAATCATTATTTTTTATAATGGATAAGTGGGCTGACTATCTAATTTCAGAAGTCAGTTATGATGCAGAACATTTGATTTCTATTGCTATTAGACATCAAGATACAGATCAAGGTATTACCAAAGGAAAACCTGTTGATCGATTAACTATTTCCTCTGACATAAAAAATGGAATTTCCTACATCACAATTTACAGTGGTAAAAATTCCTGGAAAAAAGGACACAAAATTCAAACTTTCTCAATAGGTGGTGAACCATTTTTACGAATTGATGGAAATAAAGTCAAATTAGATCATTTAGGGGATTTACCTAATGTATCTGATCTCGAATTATTAGAACTTGATTTAGCTCCAGAACCTGTTACAGAAGAACCAGAACCAACTCCACCAAGTCTAAGAGGTTCATTACCAAAAGAATCTACAGAAGAACTTCCTCAAGAACTTGATTTAGCTCCAGAACCTGTTACAGAACCCGAGCCTGAAGAGGAAGAAGCTACTCCTGAACAATTAGCCAGACTAAAACAATTAGAAAAACAAATCCAAGAATTAGAATCAGCACCAGAACCAACTCCACCAACTCCACCAAGTCTAAGAGGTTCATTACCAAAAGAATCTACAGAAGATGTTTTTGAAGAAATAGAACATGCCACAGAACCAATCCCAGAGCCTGAAGAAGCTACTCCTGAACAATTTGAACAATTAGATGAACTTCAAAAACAAATTGATGAATTAGAAACTAAGTTATCCAACAAACCTGTTCCTAAAATTCAATCTGAACATGAAGAAGAGATTCCTCTCGAACAACATTCTGAATTTGATGATCTACAGGATCAAATTAATGAATTAGAAGATGAATTAATTTCAAAATTGCATCCTTCATCTGATGAACCTACCCAAGAACAGATTTCAAAAGTTAATGAATTAGAAAAAGAAATTGAAAAATTAGAAGCTGCAGATATTGAACATGAAATCATTCAAACATTACAAAAACAAAATAAAAAATTAGATGATATTGAGAAAAAACTAAAACTTTCTACTGAGAAAACTCCTAAACCATCCTCTCCAGAAGCTTACTGTGTTAAATGCAGAGCTAAAAGGAAAATCAAAAATCCTGAGGAAACAATAATGAAAAATGGACGACCTGCAATAAAGGGTACTTGTTCAACTTGTAATTGTAAGGTCTTTCGTATTGGAAAAATGAAAAAATAATTGTTTTAAAAAAACTACATTTGTCCTGATTGCCAGGCTTGGTTGAATTTCTTTATTGCTTCTTGATATGCCATAATTGAGTCATCTCCTGATGTTTTTAGGAATTTTTCCCACTGTTCATTAAATTTCTTAACTGATTCAATATTGGTTTCTTTGAAAATATTCTCAATCATCTTTGTTTGTTGTTTGATATATTCCGGACCAATTTCTTCCCAAGTATTTTCCCAACTTGAACTAACTTTTTTCAATAATTCTGCATCTGACTCTACTGCTTTTTGACACACATCATGATATGTCATCAAAGTTTCATTTGTAGCCTTTTGCCACTGTGCCAAGGATTCTTTCCATCCATTTAATGCAGAATTGTATTCCCTCCAAGCCTTTTCAAATTCTGGTTTTTTTGAGGAAGATTTTGCTGTTGTTTTGGCCTTTGTTGTTTTAGATTTTGTAGTTTTTGATTTGGAAGTTGTTTTTCTTACTGATTTCTTTTTAGTTGCAGTCTTTTTCTTAGCAGCCATATGGTAGTTTGAAAATAGTAGATGTTAAATCTTTCAATAATTTCAAAACTTGAAAATGTTTAATTCATTTGAATTTTGAGGCCTTAGTAAAATTTGGAACATGCTCCTTATCCTTGTTTTTGAATAATTCCAAGTGCTCTTTGCAGAGATTCCTTGTCTCTCTAAAACTAATTTCTACTGTTTGAATTGCTTTTGATCTGCATTCAGAAATACTGCATTGCATATGATAAAATGTTGATGATTTCTTAATAAAACTTTGAAATTATACTATTACCTCCTACAGATTTTTATCACTGATTCATCTCACCAAAATTATGAATGACGATGAGAAAGGGAAACGATTCTTAGAATTAATTGATGAACAAAACAATGTTCAATGGAGCATTGTTGCAAAACTATCGTCTTTGATTTCATCAAAATGGGATTCAGTTGATTTGAAAAAAGAACTTGAAGAATTAGTTGAAAAACATACTACAATTACAAAAGAACTAAACAGTTTGGATGAAAAAAGTAGTATGCTATAATGCAGAATCTACCATTAATGCAATAAACAACACTGCCAAATATGGACTAGAAAATTTAAACAAAGTCCATGATGCCTTTTCCATAGGCTTTACTATTACCCATATTGATAATGCTACCATCAAAGCACCTGATGCTATTGCAGTCCATAGATAAACTCCGCCTACCATCTCTTCTCCACTTTGAGTTGTTATGAAAAATGGTGCAATTGAAAATAATACCATGACTACTGTTGAACCTGCAATTGCTCTTGCAGATGTTTTCTCTGATTGAACTGCTGTTAACATTGGAACATTTACTTTATTGTAATCATCTTTGAAATGTAACGTTAATGCCCAAATGTGCATTGGAATCCAGATGAATACTAGTCCTGCCATTGCAAGTCCCATAGTCCACAAATCTGACATTGTAACTGCAACCCATCCAATCATTGGTGGTGACCCTCCACATAATCCTCCCAAAATTATGTTAGTTCTTGAATTTCGTTTTAATGCATAAGAGTATACTAAAACATTGTTTAGCAATCCAAATGCTATGAATGCAGTTGCCCATGCTCCTTGTTCTAATGTAGTTGTAAATGAAATTCCAAATGCTAGAACTAATGAAATTCCAGCTAATGCTAATCCAAAATTACGTGCTTTTACTGCAGGATAGATTCTTTTTGATGGAAGTGGTCTACCTTTGGTTCTCTCCATTATGGCATCGATATCTCTATCGTGATAATTTGTCAAAGTATTGGCTGCAGCAGAACCAGCTGCGACTGAAAATAACATAAGTGCCCATGTAGATGGAGCAATTTCAATTCCGTAAATATTAGATGCTGTTAAAGCAGCTCCAAATGCGGTAAATACCAACAAATACCATATCTTTGGCTTTGTTAACTCATAGTATACTGCAACTCTGGATTCAGACTTTTGTTTTTGCAATACTAGTCACTATCCTTTGATGGCATATATGGCATTGCTTTGGCACGTGATTTCATTTCGATAAAGGATTCTGAAGATTGAATACCTTCTATTCTTCCAATTTTTTCAGAGACCATTTTATGCATCTGATCTAATGATTTTGAATACATTGTAACAAGAATATCGAATCTTCCAGTAACTTCTGCTACTTCTCTTACTCCATCAATCTTGAATAATTCTGAAATTATATGATCGCGCTTTTTTGTATCCATATTAATTCCAGTTAATGCCTTAACATTGTATCCTAATTCAGCGTCATTTACAACAATTGTAAATCGCTCAATTAGTTTTCTTTTTACTAATCTCTTAATTCTAGAATATACTACTGATGAATTTACATTGATTTTTTTTGATAAACGTGGAACTGAAATAGATGCGTCGTTAGATAATTCTGATAAAATCTGAAGATCTAGATCGTCTACTTTTGCCGTCTAAAACACCTGAGTCGTTCTAGATTTCTGGTTCTTATAAAGTTATTATTGAAAAAATTGCAAAAAAAATCTAAATCTTGCCCTTTTTGTATAACATTTCAGCTAATAACACTGCGCCTTTTGCTGAACCCATTTTCTTGTTATGTGAAAACAACATGTATTTGAGTCCATTATCAAACAATTCTTCTTTTTCAACTCTACCAATTGTTGTAGTCATTCCATCACCAACTTCTCTTTCCATTCTTGGTTGAGGTCTTGTTGGGTCTTCATGGAATGCATAGTATTCTTTTGGAGCTGAAGGCAATCCTTCAACTGATATTTCTTTATTGTAATTGTTGTAAAGCTCTTTTGCTTTTGCTGGGTCAATATCTTCAGAAGTCTCAACAAAGACTGATTCTGTATGTCCATCAATTACTGGAACTCTAGTACACGTACAGCTAACTCTAATGTCAGCATCTTCGATTTTACCATCTTTGAGTTTTCCAAGAATCTTTCTTGTTTCTAGCCTGACTTTACCTTCTTCTTTTGGAATGTAAGGCAAGATATTGTCTGTAATTCCCATTGCTGAAACTCCAGATTTTCCACCACCTGAAATTGCCTGCATTGAAGTCATCATGACTTTTTTTGCACCATATTTTTCAAGTAATGGTTTTAGTGTAATTGCTAAACCTGTAGTTGTACAGTTTGGTAGCGGTGCTACAAATCCTTTCCAGTTACGGTTTTTCTTTTGAGTCTCAAGTAGTTCAGATTGCTCATCATTTACTCCTGGAATAAGAATTGGAACATCCTCTTCATATCTATATGCTGAACTGGTAGAAACTACTGGTAATTGTGCTGCCATTTTAGTTTCAATATCTCTTGCAGCAACTGATTCTACTGCTGAAAATATTAGGTCTAATTGTGATGTGTCAAGCTCGTCAATTGTTCTGACGTTCATTTCTTTGATATAATCTGGGATCTCGCCACCGACATCCCACATGATAATTCCACCTTCATTTCTAATAGCGTCAAGATAATTTTTACCTGCAGAGCGCTCAGAAGCTGCAATTTGAGTTACCTCAAACCATGGGTGATTATTCAAAGATTGTACAAATTCTTGTCCTACAGAACCTGTAACTCCTATAATTGCAACTCTTTTCTTCTCCATGAATTAACTATTGATCGGATTCAATTAATAATCGTTATTCAAATTACCAAAAGATACTATATCGCCGATTCCTATTTTGTAATGTGAAAATCAGGACAAAAACAAGCATTGCCAAACATCATCCCATATCTCATGGAGGTCGATTTTCTGGAGGAAATCGCCAGCCTGATGTCTTAGATTTTAGCTCAAATACTAGTCCTGCAGGAATACCCTCTTCTGTAAAATCTGCTATGAAGAAAAGGCTAGATGAAATGGAGTATTATCCTGATACAAATTCGACCAGTTTACTCTCTAGTCTCAAAAAATACACTAGACTATCAGACTCTCACATAGTTGTCGGTAATGGCGCAATTGAGATACTCTATAATTTTTGTAGTACCTTTTTGTCTAAAAAACGTGTTTTAATTCCAACTCCAACTTTTAGTGAATATGAATCTGCATCAAAGCTTGCTGATTGTAAATTTACTTTTTTTAAAACAATGAATCTTTCTGAAAATCTAGATTCATTCATTTCACAAATCCCTGTCAATGGATGTGTCTTTGTATGTAATCCAAATAACCCTACTGGAACTATATTGTCAAAAAAACAATTAACAAAAATAATTTCAGCGGCAAAAACTAGATCCAGTTTTGTATTTGTTGATGAATGTTTCATTGAATTAGTCCCTGAATCAAACCAATCTATAATGAATTTAGTAAAAAAATATGATAATCTCTTTGTTTTACGATCACTAACAAAATCATACGGATTGGCAGGAATTAGAATTGGATATGGAATAGGTTCTAAATCAATTATTAAAATTCTAAAAAAAATAAAAATTCCTTGGAGTGTTAATGCATTAGCTCAAGAAGCAGGAATTATAGCAATTAAAAATAAATCTCATCTAACAAAATCAAAATCCATTATTAAAAAAGAATCAGATTTTCTAAAAAAGAAAATTGCTAAAATTACTAGCTTTGAATGTTATGATTCATCTACAAATTTTATTTTAATAAAAACAAAACAAGATTCAACAAAAATTCAAAAAAAATTACTAAAACATAAAATCTTAATTCGAGATTGTAAAAATTTCCGTGGATTAAATAATCATTATATTCGAATTGCTGTAAAGTCTCATAAAGATAATCTAAAACTTGTCAATGCTATGGAGGCAATTACATGAAATCTTTAATGATTCAAGGTACGTCATCTGGTGCTGGAAAAACCACGTTGGTTGCAGCATTGTGCAGAATTTTTGAACAAAAAAGATATCTTGTAGCTCCCTTCAAATCTCAAAACATGTCTAATTTCGGTTATGCCACGCCTGATTTTGAGATTTCTCGTGCTCAGGCAATACAGGCTATTGCTGCAAAATGCCCAATTGAGCCTGACTTGAATCCAATTATGCTCAAACCTCTGGGAAATTACTATAGTGCAGTTTACCTTAATGGAAAATATTACAAGAAAATGCATGCAAAAGATTACTATACAAAATTTGTAAAATCAAAAGGAATCAAGGCTGCCGTTACTTCATTGTCAAAACTCCAAAAAAATCATGATCTAGTAATTTTAGAAGGTGCAGGATCTCCAGCAGAAATTAACTTACAAAAATATGATATTGCAAATATGCAAATTGCTCAAAAAGCTAATGCGTCTGTAATTTTGGTTTCAGATATTGATAGAGGTGGTTCATTTGCAAGTTTGATAGGAACTATGGATTTAATTGAGAAAAAATATAGAAAATTTGTAAAAGGATTTGTATTAAATAAATTCAGAGGAGACATTGATGTTCTAAAACCTGGATTTAGAAAAATAAAACAACTTACCAAAATTCCTGTTATTGGAACAATTCCTATGATGAAGATGAATCTACCTGAAGAAGATTCACTTGGTGCTAAAGCAAAACAAATTGCGTGGACTAAAAATAATATTTCAAAAATTGATAAAGAATTAGATAAATTGGCAGAAATTGTAAAAAATAATTTAGATGTAAAAGCAATTGAGAGGATGATAAAATGATTTTAGAATCTTTGATAGTTGTGGGATTTGCATTGATGCTTGATTTTGTATTTGGTGATCCTAAAAATAAATATCATCCGACTGCTTGGATTGGTGGACTCATTGCCAAATTAACTCCACTTGGACAAAACCAAAATCAAAAAATTGAACGGTTAGGTGGAATATTTGTAGTTAGTATTCCTATTGGAATTGTTGTTACATTACTACTGATCTTAGATTTTGGCATCTCATTTCTTACAACTGATTGGATGACGTTGGTAGTTTCAGTTGTGATTGGTATCTTACTGCTTAAGACTACTATTGCAATAAAGGGAATGGAGCGCTATGCAATGGCTGTAGTTGAATCACTTGAGATCGATGATATGGACTCTGCCAGAACAAATCTCTCTATGATTGTTAAGCGAAATACCTCAAATTTAGACAAAAATCACGTAATTTCAGGCGTGCTTGAAAGCGTGAGTGAAAATACAGTGGATGGAATTACTGGTCCTTTGTTTTACTATGCAATTTTTGGATTGCCTGGAGCATTCGTATATAGAATAATCAATACGGCTGATTCTATGATAGGATACAAAACTGATATTTTCAAAAATTTAGGATGGTTTGCAGCTACATGTGATACTGTATTAAATTACATCCCTTCAAGACTTACTGGATTTGTAATGATCATCTCTTCTGTTATCTTACAAAATAATTGGAAAGAGTCTTACAAAATAATGATTCGTGATGGGAAAAAAACTGAGAGTCCAAATGCAGGATATCCTATGGCTGCATTAGCAGGAGCACTAGGCACAAAATTTGAAAAAATAAATCATTACAAATTAGGTGATGGTGAAATTACTCTTACAAAAGAACATGTTAGTTCTGCAATATCTATTATGAAATTAACTTCAATTCTTTTCTTTGGAATTGTAATTATTCCAATCATTTCTATTTTAACATTAATTGGATGGTGGATTCATGCTTAAGGAAATAGGTTCTGTCTTTTCTTTCTTGACAATATTCCCCTCATCAAATGCAACTTTAGAAAATATTGCAAAATACATGTATGTTTTTCCTATTGTTGGAATTGCAATTGGACTTTTAGTTGGTTCATTTGGATTTGGATTATCTTTCATTTTTGATCCACTACTTGTCAGTCTGTTAGTTGTCGCATCTATTGCAATTGTCACTGGTATTCATCATGCTGATGGATTGGCAGATTTTGCAGATGGATTTATGGTAAAAGGAACAAAAGAAAAAAAAATCAATGCAATGAAAGATCTTTCTACTGGGTCCGCTGGAATTGTTGGACTTGTTTTGTATCTTGTTGGATTGATTATCACGATATCACTTACTAGCGGATTTGATTTGTTCAAAGCAATTTTGATTAGTGAAATTTTGGCTAAATTTTCTATGGTGCTTATTGCAAGCTTGGGGCAATCTG
>JAEFCZ010000028.1 GCA_016125975.1 Candidatus Nitrosopumilus sp. | reverse complement strand
AATTGAAGAAATCAAAGCCGCAAAAGCAGGTAAATTAAAAAATCCAATCAAGACTCATGTTAGAGATTTGATTATCCTACCATACATGGTAGATGTTACAGTAAATGTTTTCTCAGGAAAAGAATTCAGACCAGTTACAATCAAAACAGAAATGATTGGTCATTATTTGGGAGAATATGTCATAACAAACAAGAAGGTTTCACATGGTGCACCAGGTGTTGGCGCATCAAGATCCAGCCTCTATGTACCATTGAAGTGATTATTATGGGTAGATTCGGTTACGCTTT
Organism: Candidatus Nitrosopumilus sp.; assembly: GCA_016125975.1. Classification (GTDB taxonomy): domain Archaea; phylum Thermoproteota; class Nitrososphaeria; order Nitrososphaerales; family Nitrosopumilaceae; genus Nitrosopumilus. The sequence continues at coordinate 2,869 of JAEFCZ010000028.1, read as the reverse complement.
CCAAAATTATGATGCAACAAGACATGTACGTTCTTCAGTAAGAGAGAAAGACATGTCACACAAACATGCAAGAGAAGTAGCAGTTGCAATCAAGGGATTGTCGATTGAAAAAGCAAGAGATTACTTGCAAGCAGTAATTCACAAAGATAGAGCAGTTGCATTTAGAAGATACAAGAACCAAGTAGGACACAAAGGAGATCCTGGCATGATGGCAGGACGTTATCCACAAAAGACAGCAAAAGAATTCATCAAAGTTTTAGATAATTTAGAATCAAATGCAGAATACAAAGGAATGGATTTGGATAGATTAAAGATTGTAAACGCAACTGTTCACAAAGGAGTAATTGTAAAGAGATTCATCCCAAGAGCAATGGGAAGAGCAACTCCAAAGAACAATGTATTGACTCACGTAGAATTGGTGGCCCAGGAGATTTAGATATGTCATCAGTCAAGAATGTAATTAAAGACAACTATAACATGATGCTACTCAAAGATTATCTTAGAGAAGCAATCAAAGAAGCAGGGTTTTCACATGCAGAAATTTCAAAAACACCAACAGGTACAAGAGTTGCATTACATGTAACAAGACCTGGAATAGTTATTGGAAGAAAGGGTTCAGGAATCAGAGAGCTTACTGAAAAACTTGCAACAGACTTTGGATTAAAGAATCCTCAAATTTCAGTAGTAGAAATTGAAAAGCCAGAGCTATCACCAAGTGTAATGTGTAATAGAATGGCTTCACATCTTGAAAGAGGTACTGCATTTAGAAGAGCAACCATGTGGACTCTAAAACAAATTATGGAGAATGGTGCAATGGGTGTTCAAATTACAATTTCAGGTAAACTAAGAGGTGACCGTTCTGCATTTGAGAAACATACTGCAGGAATATTACCAAGGGCAGGCCATCATGCAGAAGTAATTGTCGTTGAAGACATTGCACATGTAGGAACTGCAATGGGATTAATAGGAATTAGAATTAGAATTGCAAGAAAAGAAAAATTTGTTCCAGAGTTTGAGATGAAAACTGAGAAACCAAAGAAAGCAAAACAAGTCAAAGATGCAGAAACAGGTAAAATGAGAGATGAAACTGCTGCAGAAAAGAAAGCAAGAACAGAATCAGAACAAATTGCATTAGAAGAAGAAAAGATGAAAGATCTTGAAACATTAGAAGAAGAGGAGGCCAAACTCAAATGACCAGAATCAGTATGAAGACAATTAAACAATTAAACGAAAAAGATCTAAAAAGCAAGATTCAAGAATCAAGAAGTGAGCTTGGAAAACTTAGAGTAGATGCAGCAAAAGGTACACTAAGAAAAGAAAGTGGAAAACTAAAACCATTAAGACACGATATTGCAAGAATGATGACTAGATTAAATGAAATGAGGAATGAGAAATGATTACAGCAGACAACATAACATCACATGAGTTTATTGGATTAAACACAGAGATTGTTCAATCAACTAATCCACAAGTAATAGGATTAAATGGAAGAATCGAAAATGAAACAAAATCAATGTTTACAATTAACACAGAAAATGGCAAAAAATCAATTGCAAAGTCTACAAGTAGTTGGAAATTCTCAATTGAAAATAATGATGTAATTGTAGAGGGTTCTAGAATTGCAAAAAGACCATTTGATAGAATTGGAGGAAGAAAATGACTAGAGACATAGGATTAAAGGTAAATGAACCAAAAAGAGAATGTACAGACAAACACTGTCCATTCCATGGAGAATTAGCAATCAGAGGTAAACTCTTTGATGGTAAAGTAACTGGAAGCAAAGCAAGACAAACCATAACCTTACAAAAAGATGCACCAATTTACTTTAATAAATTCAAAAGATATGCAAGAGGGAAAAGCAGTATTCATGCTCATGTTCCTGGATGTATTGATGTTGAATCAGGAGACAAGGTATTGACTGCAGAATGCAGACCAATATCAAAATCAGTTTGTTATGTTGTTGTGGAGGTTAGATCATAATGGTAAAGCAAGCAGGTAAAGGAGTAGAAGAATTCCGTCCATATGTAACCAAAGTAATTCCAGTTGGAGCAAACGTTGTTTGTGCAGATAATTCTGGCGCAAAAATTTTAGAAGTAATCAATGTTCCAAGACATAAAACAAGAGCATCAAGACTTCCATCAGCATCAGTTGGAGACTTTTGTAATGTTGTTGTAAAGAAAGGGCCAGCTGAGTTAAGAAAACAAGTGCATGGTGCAGTTATAATTAGACAAAAGTATGCAGTTAGAAGGTTAAACGGTGTAAGAGTTTGTTTTGAAGACAACGCAGCAGTGTTGATTACTCCAGAAGGAGAAACAAAAGGAACAGACATCAAAGGACCAGTAGCAGCAGAAGCTTCAGAGAAATGGCCAAGAGTAGCTAACTTGGCATCGATGGTGGTATAAGAAGATGAAGCCAACTAAAATGCGTAACAAGATGATTTATCGTGCATCTTACCAAACAAAAAGCAAACAACTTGGAAGTGCATTATCAAAAGATCTTCATAAAAAATATGGCAAAAGAAGTGTCAGAGTAGTTGAAGGTGACAGTGTAACTATTGTAAGAGGAGAATTCAAAGGAGTAGATGGTAAAGTTTCAGAAGTGTCTACACAGAAAAGCAGTGTTGCAATTGAAGGAGTAAAAAAAGAGAAAACAAAAGGCGATAAATTTGATGTGTTCATTCATACTTCAAATCTACTAGTTACATCACTTAACACAGAAGACAAATGGAGAATTGCAAAACTAGAAGGCAAAGACCCAAGAAAGCAGCCTAAAGAAGCACCAAAAGCAGAAGAAAAACCAGCCAAAGAAGCACCAAAAGCAGAAGAAAAACCATCCAAAGAAGCACCAAAAGCAGAAGAAAAACCATCCA
>JAEFCZ010000065.1 GCA_016125975.1 Candidatus Nitrosopumilus sp. | reverse complement strand
TAGTTTTTTGCACTCTAAGATTTTTTTCTACTGCATGTAAAATTTTATTTAAATCCGGAGTTGAATTTCCTATGATTCTTGAAATATTACTACTTCTATTAATTTCTCTAAAAAAAGGCTCATCAAGTAGTTTTTTTGTTTTACTTGCAACATCCCAAATAATTTTTCTATCGTCTAAGGAAACATATTCAGATTTTTGAAAATTAATCAATTGTTTAGCATCATTTTGAAGTAATTTTACAGATAATAGAAATAAAACATTTTCAGGAGTATTGAAAGATCTTATTGGCATATTTGATACAAAGTTCAATAACTGTCCTCCTGAATTTTTTAATGAATATTGGATTGTTTTATTCCAGTTTATTACACCTGGAATATTTTGGGAAATTATTTCAACATCATTAATTTTAAAATTTAAGAGTTTAATTATTGAAGGATATATTTTGTCTAGTAGTTCATTTGATAATTGTACTAAACGATTCAAGATTTGAATTCTATCTGGAATAGTAGCTTTTCCAGAAAAAGTCTCAACTGTAAAATATTGAATTTTTTTCCCAATTAGATCTCTAGATAATTTCATGATTCTTTGATACATGTAATCGAGTTCTTGGTCTTCCCAGGTTCGAATTTCTCGAATTGTTTGGTGCCATGCACTTGTTGGGCTCTCAAATGTCTTTTTATTTTCTTGAAAATATTCATTCCATCTTTGACCCAAAATAGGATTCTGTGAGGAAAAATATGCTAAAGATTCAACATATCTAGAAAATTCATAATCTGATGCACTTTGAATTGTTTTTGCTAAATCGATTAAAAAATACATAATTACTCAAAATCAGATTCTATGTTTCCAATTGTGGATAATTCGTTTTCTTTAACTAGGCTAGCAAGAGATTTTTTAAAATTTTTCAAATTTGGAACCTCTTCTCCCCAAGGATTAAGTTCTACTTTGATCTGTTCACGTTGATTTTTTTGAGTCTCATTAAGAGTTTCATCATTTTGTAATTTGTTTAATTCTCCTTTAACAAATTGAGATTTCCAGTCTTGTGAAAATTTTTTTTTGGAATATTCTACATAGTATTTTTCATAATTTTCTAATGCTTCCTTGTAATCATTAATTTTTTCTGGATATTCATCAATTGGGAATTGAATAAAGAAATCACCTAACTTGCCCTCAACAAATTTGTATAGCATTTTTAATAAAGTAGATGGCACCCCCTCGAGTTGAGGAATTACTTTCTTTACAAATCCTGAATCAAGACTCTCATCCCAATCCTTTCCCATTTTGTGATAGATTAGTAAATCTCTTAGAATTGAGATTAGAATTGCAGTACCTAAGGGTTTTATTTTTCTAATAAACGCAAATATTTCAATTAGATGAAGTTTAGTTTTTCTGCTTTCATTAAGAAGTTTTTCAACCTCTAATTTCAAAAGATCCTTATCGGCTGCTTTTTGTATTGCAATATCAAATTCTTTTTCATAATCTTCTCTCTGAGGTACAGTTACTTCAATGAAATCAAACCTTCTCTTTAGAGCATCAGATAAATGAAATAAGAAATGCTTATCATATGTATTTAATGTGCCTATAATTCTGTAATCAGACGGAATGATGAATCTGTCAAACTCTTCCCCTTCATTTTCATCTGCAATTTTTTCAGTAGGCACTTTTAACTCATTTCTGTATTCTAATGCTGTAAATAATTGTCCAAATGCTCTGTCAATATTTGCTCTGTTGAATTCATCAATAACTAACCATACTCCCTCATACTCGTATTCTTGTCCATTTGAATCAGTTTTTGTACATGTTACTCTGTCCCCATTCTGTCCTGTTTTGTCACTCCAGTTTTTTGCTATGGTGGAAGAAACACAACCTAATTGAATCTTGAATTTCATTTGATCATTCTTCTCAATTTTAGGAAATAGTCCTCCTATGACATCTTGAGTAGTCCAATCTGCTGTTGCGGTATGTATTTCAGGAAAATAATTCCAAACCATTTTTGGTATGGTTTGTGCGAGATCAGTTTTACCAGTCCCAACAGGTCCAGTTAACAAAATATGTTTTCCAGAATAGAGACTGGCAATGATTTTTTCGATAATTTCTTTATCGACAAGCAATTTTTCTTTAATTTTTTCTATAATTCCATCAAGTTTTTTTTGTTCTGGAAGTTCTAATGATTTTGAATCTCTTTCACTAAGAGGAATTGATTCTGTATTTACATGTGTTTGAAATTCTACTATTCCCCATTTTTTAGATACATCATCAAGTAATTTGGATAATGAATTCTCATTTACTATATGGTTTAATCCTTTAGTCCATGGTAGCCCCTCAATCCATGGAATTACTTCATCATCATTTTGTGCAATTTTTATTCTCTCAATTTCAAAGATTTTTTCATACAATATTTTACCCTCCTTGACTTCATCAGGCCAAAATGGGCCTGTAGAATCTTTTTTGGCAATAACTTTTCCAACTCCAAAAACTCCTCGTTTAGAAAAATGGATTGGCTTGTAAAGTGTTTGGTAAAAAAATACAATGTCTCCAGGTTTCATCATTTTGTAAATTGTATTATTTAATGCTTCAGGTTTTATGCCCCACTTCATTGGCATATTGTGTATGCTAAATTCCCAATTTGTCCAGGGCCCAGTGATCATAAAAAAATCTGTATTTCCGTTATTAGTCAAAATGTTTTTCGAAAAATGTTGGTTGTCCTGTTTTATATCTTGAATTACAGTATCTGTTAATCTCCAAACACCCGTACGTCCATCATCTATTTTTTGCCAATCTGTAATTACTTCTTTTTCTCTAAGTTTAGAAATTGCACTAACGACATCTTGATAAAATTTATTCTTTCCTGAAGGATATTTTAAATCTGCAATTTGTTTATTTGTTAAATTTAATTTATTTTGAACAAACTTGTCTATTTCTTTTTTTTGATGCCAAATTGGTAGATCTGCATACATCAACTGTTCTTTGTCTCCCACGTTTAACAAATAGTGGTTGATATCTTTGATGGTTTTTCCTGGTTGTTCTAACCCTAATTTTACTAATTCTGGAATTGCTTTAGAAATTTCATTATTTGATATGTTTTCATCTAGGTCTGGAACAATTGTTAATGATGGGTCTGTATTGGTTATGTCTGCCTGCATTCGCTTTTCATTTTCAAATTCTTTTTCTAAAACTCTTTGACGTAATCCTTTGATTACTGCATCAACTGAATAAACTGCAACCGGGTGATATTTGATGTCACTTAGAATATCATATGCTTGATCATAAGATAATTGAAGTAATTTTAGAGATTTTATAGGAATCTGAGATATCTCTGAAATTTCATTTAACTGAAAATCTGAAGCTAGCCGTTCTGGCAATAAATATGTGATAAAATTAAATTATATAAAATGATCTTAAGAATTTTAGAAACTGATATTTTTATCTTAGTTATTTAAAAAAAAAACTATGACCTCTTTAACTTTTTATGGTGGTGTGAATGAAGTTGGAGGAAACAAAATCCTACTCCAAGATAAAGACACCAAAATTTTCATAGATTTTGGGAAAAGTTATGCAAAAGAAGGACAATTCCTTGAAGGTTATGTTCAACCAAGAAAATCAAATGGACTAGGTGATTACATTGACTTGGGGATGATTCCTGATATCAATGGATTATATCGAAATGATTTGGTTGTACAACAAGGATATTCTGCAAAAGAGGCTGATTTTCAAGGGGTACTCATCTCCCATGCTCATTCAGACCATGTTGATTATGCCACCTTCTTGCACAAAGATATTCCAATTTACATGGGGAAAACTACTAAAGGAATTCTTAATGCCCTATTTGAAATTCAAGGCAGACTAGATAGAGAAGTTCTAAACTTCAAAGAGGTTGGTTCAGGATATCGTGATCATCCGATTGAATGAGACATACGGGAATTTTCTTCGGGAAAAAAATTCAAGATAGATTCACTAGAGATTTTACCGATTCATGTTGACCATTCTATACCTGGTGCATATGGTTTTATCATTTACACATCATCAGGGCCACAAGGTCTAACGGTTTTGTTTGTGCAGATTTTAATTTTAGAGATGTTGATAGAGTTAGAACATTTTATGAAATTGCAAAAAGAACAGGAAGAAAACTAGTAATTAATATCAAAAATGCACCTTATCTGAAATATTTTCATCAATTCCCAGACCTTGGAATTCCAAATTATGATGATCCTGATGTAATTTTATGCAAAACAAGAACATATTCTGGAAAATTTCAAGATTCAGACTATCGAGGATTTACAGATTATGTGCAATTACTAAACACAAAAACTACTGTAGAAATTGGCAAAAACCCTGAGAAATACCTTTGTGCAATGGGGTTTTACAATTTCCCACAACTCATTGATATGAAAATTCAAGGTGGAACATACATTCATTCTGCTTCTGAACCTTGGAGTGAAGAACAAACTTTCAGTGTGGAGCGAAGAAACAATTGGGTAGAACATTTTGGACTCTCAAATGAACAAATTCATTGTTCAGGGCATGCTAACAGAACCGATTTGTTTCAAATTGTTCAAGAAATTGATGCTGAGACACTCTATCCGATACATTCAGAGACTCCTGAAGAATACATGGGAATTGTTGATAACATTGCTTTTGCGGAATATGCAAAATCTTATGAATTATGATTTTTCAAGTATGTGTCAAAAATGAAGTGTCCTAGATGCAAAAAACAACTAGAACATGATCATCCTTGGCAGGAATGTTATGATTGTATAATTGATACCTTCCCCGAAACATGAACAGTATTTTTGAAATATGTTCATATCTAACATATGTAAAGATACACTAATGGAATTTTGTTCAAATTGTAATTCAAAATTATTTAATACTCTTGAAGGCTTAAAATGTAAAAAATGCGATAATTACAATCCTGATAAGAAAAAAGAAACAATCAAGAAAATAGTCTATTCTGAAAATGAATCCTTTCCATATGTAAAAAATGAGTATTATGTACAAAAAGAGATTCGAAATAGGCTCGGATTAGGCTTGATGACCGGGATAAATTTGAAAAAAGAATCAGATATGATAGTTGTATTTAGAAATGCCCATATTCTAAAACCCAATCAAACCAATATCTATTTAGACAAATATGATGAAAATACTGGAATTTATCGTTATGTTGGAAAAGGTCTAATTGGTAACCAAAATATGACTGCAGAAAATGAATATTTAAAAAATGCAAAACAAAACGGTTACAACGTTCATCTTTTCTGGCAACAAAATGCAAACAGTGATCATCAATATGTAGGAAAAGTTGGTGTTGAAGGAATTGTTACAGAACAACAACCAGACAAAAATGGAAAAATAAGAGACGTCTATGTATTTTTGTTAAAGCCTGAAATGTAAATTCAAAATAGAAAACCTTTAGTTTGTCTGAGAATATTTTATGTAATGCAAATAGAATTTTCAGTAAATGGAAAGCCCCCAAGAAAATCTCAGTGGGGAACAGATGATGCATTGCTAATAATAAAACTAAGAGAAGCTGCACTAGATGCAAGAAAAAATGCTGGGATTGTTGGATACTATAATGATCCTATCAAAGTAAATCTTACTGTATATGCTCCAAATATTACAAATGTAAACAAAAAATCTACTGGAGATGATGACCCGAATAAATTCATTGGAGACTTGGATAGTTTTGTTTCAGGGGTATGTGATTATTTACACAAAGGTCCCAAAAGAGGAGAAAACAATTTTGAACCTCATCCAATATTTAATGAAAAACCAGAGATAGGACCAGATGTTCCATTGATAATTTATGATGATTCACAAATTGTAGAGGTCAATGCAAGAAAGGTGGAAGATGACACCATACATTATCACGTTCAAATAGCATCTGTTTAAAATCCAAACCAATCTGTCTCCTGTTACTACCTTGAACTCTAAAGACCCGACACCTTTGAGCATATTTTTCTAATTGTTCCTGATTTGGAGTCTGATGACCGTCAAAAAGGCCCTGAAATTACTTGATTTTTTGATAGAATATGAGACTAGAATGTATGATGGAATGAGTGATCCTACAAAATCCTGGAATATTGGAGATGATAGTTTCAGTAAATTGGCAAAGACACTTTCGGACTGTCATAAAGATAACATTAAAGTTTTGAATATTATCAAAAAAGAACTAATTCCTAATTGTAAACATCTAAAGAAGATGAGAGACAAAACTGCTGATGGTCAGTTGTATTGTATGAATTGCAAGTGATCTTTAATCATATTATATTCATTTAGGAATTTAATGATTTTTTCACATAATGGAAAGTTACAAAAACTAGTCTGGATATCACAATTTAGACATGTATCTCAAAAGGTTACGATTAAAAAATATCAAGTGCTATAAAGACTTCACAATTGATTTTGTTTCTGAAACTGGAAAAATACGACATTGGACATCTATTTTGGGAAACAACGGTGTTGGAAAAACAATCATTTTACAATGCATTGCATTAGCATTAGCTAGTGGAACATCACTTCACGAACTTGTTCCTTATCCAGAACGTTGGGTTAGATCAAATCATTCTAAAGGTATGTTTGAGGCTACTATTGTTTTTGATAAATCTGAATTGCCTGAAAAAAAATCTCCTAAAGAAATTACATTACGCTATGATGTATTAGGTTCAAAACAAAGAAAAACAAATGATATGGAATACTCTGTACCTCGAATCGTTGAACCAATAAATCACATTGCATATACTTATTTTACTAGAAATCTAAAACACTCCCCACTTTTTGTAGCAGGTTATGGAGTGTATCGTGGTCAATCATTAACAAATACCTATACAAAAAATGATAGGAGAGGAAATCCACGTTCTGAAAGAATTCTTTCCCTATTCAAAAACACTTCATTAATGCAAGATATTGAAGGCTGGATTCAAACATTGGACTATCGAAAATTGAAATCAGAAAATAAAAAAGATAATGACTTTTTTGAAAAAGCAATACAAATTATTGAAAAAGTTCTTCCAGGAATAAAGTATTCTGACATCAATTTGGAAGGTGAACTTTTTGTAAAAACTAAATCAAACGATAAAATTCCACTTCGTGAATTAAGTGATGCATACCTAACTTTGTTTTCCTGGACTGGAGATTTGATTATGAGATTATTCCAAACTTTTCCTAAACTTAAAGATCCTACTAAAGCAAAAGGAGTGATACTTGTTGATGAAATCGGATTGCATTTACATCCGTTAGTACAAAGGAAAATCGTAGAACAACTTAGAGAAATCTTCCCACATGTTCAATTTATTATCACTAGTCATAGCCCATTTATCGCTCAAGCATCTGAGAAAGGAGAGGTATTTGTTTTAGAAGATCGAGAAGGACACACTGTACTAAAACCCTTTGAAGGAACTCTAAAAGGTTGGAGAGTCGATCAAATTCTTACTACTATTTTTGGATTAAAAACAACAAGAGATATTGGAATAGAGAAGAAACTTATCGAATATGATTATTTATTACAAAAAAGTCATGAAGAATCATTTCTGAAAACCGATAAACAAAAAATGCTTAAACTAAAAAAAGAACTTGACAAAGAAGAACTGCCCGAAGATCTTCCTGATATTAATGAACAGAAAAAAGAATTATCTGAATTAATTAAGAGATTAAAAGAAACTAGAAAAGAAAAATGATCAAAGTAAAAAAAGGTCCAAAACCTCAAATTTTAATCGATAATGAAAAAGAATGGAATAGGAAATTTTCACAAGCTTGGAAAAAATACAAAAATGAAGGTGGGGATTCTCCAAAGGCTAACTACAACAAACCTTCAATCAAAAATGCAACAAAAAAGGAATTTGCTGGCAAGTGTGCATTCTGTGAAACATACGTTCCTCATACATATTATGGTGATATTGAACATTTCAGGCCAAAATCAAAGTATTGTAGATATGCTCATACATGGTCAAATCTACTATTTTCCTGTAGAATCTGTAATGGAAATAAAGGAAATGATTTTCCTATGCAAGATCAAATAATTAAACCAACAACAGAGAATCCTGAAAATTTTTTTGAATACGAAAAAGTCCTTAACGAATCTTCAGTTAGATTAACAGCTCTTGATCAAAGAGCAAGAAATACTATTGATTTAATGGGATTAAATCGAGAAGATCTTTGCGATTATAGAGGAAAACAATACAAAAAACTACAAAGAGCAATAACTGAACTTAGGAATGCTGGTGCTGATCAACAAATTATAGAAGATATGATTAACTCTTATTCTAAACAAGATGAAGAATATTCTGGAATGTTCAAATTCTTTTATGAAAATGACATGATCTGATTATTACAAAATTAATCAAATCCCTCAAAATTAAGCATAATTGGGACTTTTTTAAAGACAACTTACTCTACTAGTCCGGTCGGATTCGAAACAATAACTCTAGCTAAAATCTATTCCAAATTATGCATTGACTGCAAATCTTTCTTAAATTCTGACAAACTCTTAGGAACTTCAACTGCAATAGAATCCTTTAATGATAATTCTTTTGCCTTTTTCTCATTCCAAACTTTAGAGTTAAACTGGACAACTTCTTCAGTGATTTTAGAATAATCTTCTGTTTCTTCAGCTTCCACCTGTCTTTCTGTATGAATACTAGTCTCAGAGTATAATGTCTGCCACAGATGTTCTGTGATAAATGGAGTAATTGGTGCTAGTAACTTCAAGATTGTAGAGAGTGTCTTGTGTAAAGTGTAAATGGCTGCACCTCTTTCTTCTTCTGAAAATCCCTCTCCATAGGCTCGTTTTTTGACCATTTCAATGTAATGAGCTGCAAACAAATTCCAAGTAAATTCCCTGATTGCAATTGCTGGAACAAAGAAATTGTATTCATCATATCCTTTCTTGCAATCTTTAACCAAATTATTTAGTTCAGATAAAATCCATTTATCCACTGTAGTAGGATTTGCTTCTTTGATTACCGTAAAACTAGACAAAAATCTTGAGACATTCCAAAGTTTACTCAAAAATTTCTTTGTTGACTCTATCTTTTGTTCATTGCATCTAAAGTCATAACCATGATTAATCTCACTTGCACTCCAGAATCGGAACGTGTCAGCTCCAAACTTTTCAATTACTGGTAATGGATCAATTGCATTTCCTTTACTCTTACTCATCTTCATTCCTTTTTCATCTAAACCATAACCCATAATCCAAGCTTCAGTCCATGGTTTTTTCTCAGTTAACATGTCGCATCGCAAAAGTGTGTAATACAACCACGTCCTTACAATATCTTTTGCTTGAGGTCTAAGTGATGTTGGATATGTTTTCTCAAAGAATTCTGAATCCTTGTTATACTTTGTAACAAACAATGGCGAAACACTAGAATCCATCCATGTATCAAATGTTCTATCCTCACCAGTAAATTCACCATTTCCACACTTTGTACATTTTTCAATTGGACATTTCTCCTTCCATGGTTGATAATATTTTCCAGGTTCAGGAACATGTGGCTCATTACAACTAGAGCAATACCAGATAGGAATCTCTGTTCCATAGTATCTTCGTCTAGAAATTGGCCAGTCAATGGATATTGAA
>JAEFCZ010000085.1 GCA_016125975.1 Candidatus Nitrosopumilus sp. | reverse complement strand
TTACTCAAAATCTTCATCAAAATTTTGTTGAAGATTATGAGAAGATCAAACGTTTAAGAAAACTTTGAGAAGATTCTCTTGGATTTGTTTATATTTTGTCGTAGTTTTTGGTCCTGCTCTAAGATATGTTCTCTTCTTGATGGAATTTGTGCAATCCATTTTTGCAACTCTTCAAGATCGTCATGATAATGACGTTTTAGATCCGAAAAGACTCTGGGTATTATTCTTAGAGATTTTTTGGAATATCTTGCTGCCAGCTTCTTTGTCTTTAGCTGCTCAAAGGCAAATCTCAGATTTTCTTGCGAATAGATTCCCTCAAAAATCTCAGCAAACCTCGGATATACGTAAAATCCTACCAAGTTGCCTTTTTCTAGCCTTCCTTGCATGCCATAGGCATCTGCAAGGGCGCACAGGCCTAGAAAACTAAGATTCAGAGTTTGGCCGATTGCAAACCAACGCCCCTTTTGAGTTAAAAAATAAGATTTGGCGCCATCATTTCCCTTAGATGATATCAGTTTTCTGTCTAACAGATTGAATGTGGTTCCCTTCTGACCTATTTTCTTTAGCCTCAATGAATCTTCAATTTCTTGGATACTGTAGTTTTTGTCAGGATATAACAGAACAAGGACTTTTGCAGTAATGGAGGATTTTTTGATGTGCTCCTTGTGAAACACCATAGCACGTAGTCTCTGGATAGTCTCCTTTGTTAGTCTGGTGTTTTCAGTCAGGGTCAAATCTTTTGAGAAGCAATTACCACAATTCTTTGATTTTGATCTTCAAGATTATCGACAAATTTCTGAAGCTGTTTGTGAGTGCTAAATGATTTGAAATATACTGGGTCACCAAAATTTAGTTGCAAAAATTTTGCATGCTCTGAAGGAATCATAAAGACTGGTTCTGAAGAATCGCCACTAATTGATATCACTGTATCGTCTTCTTTTATTTCTGATATGGTGTGATTCTTTGTATCAACAAGAAATTTTGTTCCGTGAGGACACTTTAGTAGTGCACGGTTTGTAACGTTACTTATAATCTCTTTTGCTTCATCAATCTCTTCTTTTGAATGGACTCTCCTTACAGCTTGTTCATCTTGTTGGTTCTTTTTTGAAACAGCAGATTTGTTTGCAGATGGTTTGGCATCATCATTTAATGAAAATATGATTGGTTCTCTTTCTTTTCCTACTTTTCTAAATGAGGAGAATGCAATCTCTAGCTGATCAAATGATGGAAAGCTTATCTTGGATTCAGGAGTGTTTGGCGGAATCATTTGAATCATCATCTTTACAGCTTCTATCTGATCCTGCTCATCTTTGATCTTTCCAATTGCCTCAATGACGTAAACTGGCAGGTGTACTATCGAATACTTTGATGCAAGCTCATCAAGATATCTTTCAAGTAAGACATGTGCCTCCTCTGTCAGATTAATCTTGAATAGCTTTGAATAAGATTCATTGAGCCAAAGCTTTTTTGGAATCTCTTTAGAATCACATCCATTTTCTTTTAGAAACTCGTAAGCATCATAAAATTTTAGGGGATTAATTTGGTTTCTCTGATTCAACCTTACATGCAAAATTACAGCCTCTGCCATGTTTTGCACGTTGTGTAGTTTTGCCCTAATCTTATCGATCCCAAAGGATCTCAGGGCTTGGGCTCTTGCGTGGCCATCAACTATAACGAGGGTTTTCTCATCTGGTAACTTGGCAACATCTATTGGCGGAATGCTATCAGGTTCTGCCCTAGCAGTCTTTTTTATCATCTCAATTTGCAAGTCAGTATGCAGGGTTATTTTGACAGGGCATTCTCTTAACCCAGCTAGTGGAATCAGATCATCTTTTTGCAAGCCAATCTTGCTCAAAAAAGACCCCCTCCACACCTTCCCAAGGCTATTTGAACTGCCTTGCGAGCCTTTGCTTCATTAGTTCCACTCATGGCATCAAATAGAGTTCTTGCCTTTTTTCGAACTAGATCAAAATCAACCTTGGGTTCTAGGTTTTGCTGCTCTCTGGACAAATACAGGTTAAGATAATAGCATTCAGATTTTTTTTCATCCATAGAATAACTTATGCCAAGACTTTGTGCGGTCAGCTTTATCCTAGAGAAGACCTTTAGCATCGTTGGGATCCGCTTTACTTTGAAGGCCATTCTGATGGCATCTTGAATCTCTTTTTCACTTTTTGGAATAGAATATCTTTTGGATGCAGTAAATAGAGCAAAGCTTGCAATCTCTGCCTTTGAGTATGTTGTGCTGTGACGAAGTCTAGAGTATGTGTTCCATGCTTCCAAATAGCAGTATCGTGGAAGACCAAGCTTGTCACACGCATTTGAGAAAGGAGAGACATCAGATTTGGGTTCGTGTGTTCTCTTTGTGAATTCTGCCTTGACAGGTTGTGTTCCAGGTTCAATCTCGTGAAAAAGATTGAGCGTGCTTTCATTAGTAACTTCTTGCAAGTTATCTGTTCCAAGAACTACGCCGCATCTTTTACAAACAATTTCGTAATTTTCTGTTACAACATGATCATCTTTACTGTGAAGACATGCGATTGAAGGAACAGTGGTTCCATTGAATCGGTTTTGTTTTAGTGATAGTTCTCCACTCCTCATCATAGTAATTCCCTCAAAATTAATTCGACTGATGGTTTTGCATCAGATTTGTTGTCTTCTTTACAGTGATTTTCTAGAAACTTTTCTGATTCTTTCATTATGATTTTGTATTTAGCTAGCCTCTCATGGATTTTATTTCGGAATTCATCTTCGTTTTCTAGCTTGAACTCATTTGATGAATTTGTCTTGTCATCATCATTGGTTGACTGGAGATTATTGTGCTCATTTCTTTCCTCAATTCTTTTTCTTACTTGAGTATCAAAGCATCTTTCATCAATGCACATTGCCCTAGTATCTGGATCATAATGAATCTGCTCACCAATCTTCCATTCTTTTTTGCATTCACGACATGAAGAATTTCTGTTGCTTGAGATTCTCATAATTTAACCTCCACTCTCTTGGCCATCAGTAGATTTGGAGAATGTACTATGTCTGAGACATTCGCGGCTACAAATCTAGGGTCAATTTGTAGTCCAAATCTTATGATTAGCCTATTTTTACTAAATAATGTAGTCAATACCTACACAAAGAACCCATTTCTTAATAAGGATACTTGTAAAATAGACTGATTTCTTCATATATCATAAAATTTATAATCATGTCCTACACTTTACTACATATTGGTTCAGCCAAAAAGGCATAATCTTACAGTAACTTCTGAGATCTATGATCGTGTTGCCAAAATCTACAAGAAAGAAAAAACAGACAAGAGTCTGACGCAATGGGTCAGCGACAAATTACTGCTGGCGCTAGAAAAAGACGACTTTTTGAAAAGCTATGCTCCATTTCTTAGCAAGCTTACAATTAGTGAAAATAGCGTCATTATACGAGATGAAAAGATACAAAGGCTTGTAGAGGTTATCTACCGTGACAACAAATTCTGGTGTGATGTAGATAAAGAAGAATGCTGCGTTCATGTGCACTTTGCATTGGCTCTTCCAGAGTTAGCAGAATTACAAAATAAATAAATTAAATGTTGAAAAAACACACATTTTTCAGACTAACTCATCTTACAATAAGGAGTGGAGTCAGTAATAAATGAAGTGAAGTTTGCACATTATCTTACTCTTGCTCTAGCTCTGTTCTTTAATCTAATCATGTTGTATAGATCAATTTCTTGTTTATGTCTAAAAGTTACAATAACTGAATAAGGTTGTTTGTAATTTTTTTCATCAAACCATTTTTTTTGACATACTACAGCTAAGACCAAAGGCTCTTTGATGTTAATTTGTGGTTTGACTTGATATTCTTTGATTGATTTTTGGTGTGCGCCTTTTTTTCTTAGATTTATACCGGGCAACATCTTAATTTCTTTGTTCTTAATTTCTTCTGGAACAATGTTTTCAGATTCCTCATCAATTTCAGTTTGTCCGTATGATTTTCTAATATTTTCTACAGGTGAATTCCTAAATAGATGATATTCCATTGTGACTCCTAGATAGTCAGCCCTATTGCTATTAGTAGGAGGATCAAATGCCAAGATAACCTCAATCGCTCGTTTTCCTTTTTCATTAAGAAATTCTTCAGGAAGATTTATTGCAAAAAGTTCTACACGGTTTAACCCTATTCCACCATCATAAGTTAAAAGAACTCTATTAGATTCTGAATATAAGGCGCGACCCAGATCCGGTTTCCCATAACCATAGATATTCAAAATATTCTGAAGATCCCTATTTTTCCCACAAAGATCAATTTCGTTGAGAGGACTAGGGCGTTCTAGTGGTATAACGGCGGAGGATAAAAGCAACGCTTTGAGAAAGTTTCTTGAAGCATCCGGAAAAGCATCTTTGAGCTTTGCTAGATAATAAGCAATTTTAGGAGCGCTGAAACTTGTGCCTCGTTCCAAGGTAAACAAACGTCCCTCGCTAGTCCATCTTGGATTTATGGTGACTAAATCTGGACTATAACCGCCCCCATAGTCTACCAATTCGGGTTTTACCATTCCGCGTAATCCAGGACCTACACAAGTGAAAGGTGAGGGAAAATCCAAATTTTCTGATTTTTTTGAATTAAAGGGAAAAATTGAACCTACTGTCATGCCGTGAACTGAAGTAGCAGGATCAATGATTTTGATCCTTGGAGTACCATCCATTAGATAATGTGGATAAGACTCATGATCACCCACATCATCCATATTATTTCCGGCTGCGATAGTGAATAAGATGTCAGGATGCTTACTGGATAGTTCGTCAATCAAAGAGGCTATACGAAATTGTCTTTGACCAGACGTCATTTTTCTAGCAGAATTTCCTAGTGAAACATTAACAATTTTACAAGGAGGATGTTTTTCAATTGTTTTTTCAATTGCGTCTTTCAGTTGGTGTTCTAATAGTGATTTTTCATCAAAGACAGCTTTACCGTCATCTCCTCTATACATTATTTTTGCAGAGTATAGCCAAACTTGAGGATCAAATTCATTAATCTCTACACACTGGTTCACATCACCATAAAGAGCAATTCCTGCAATCGCTGTTCCATGACCTACGTCGTCAATGTCTAACTCTTCTTTGATTTTTCCATCAGACGATGGAATTACAATTCGATCAGCAATTGCATTTTCAAGTAAAGGGTGATTTCTAATTCCAGAATCCACTATTAAAATTCCCGGTTTATTTTTATCAGGTGGACCTTTGACTTCAAGGTTTTCAATATCGACATCAAGTTTCTTTTCTATGTTCATCTGTGGAGGTCTATCAACGTAAGATATTTCACGCAGTTCAATTATTTTAGAGAATAATTCATCATCACATTTAATGCGTAACACACAAAAATTGTCTGTTACCAATGTGTCGGAAATTTCACCATGACTTTCTTCTACCAAACTAGATAAACCCGATGTGAACTTTTTGAGTTGGTTATCCTCCATTCTCCAGATTTCAACATCTAAGTACTCTGGTTTACCTTTAGCAAGTGGTTTTTCTTTTAAGGATTCACCTAATTTTTCTTCTGGAGGGATTTCTTCAATATCATCTATTAGGTCAACAAAAGTTGCGGTATCTTTTGAGAGTCGTGTCCTTAGTTTTTGGCGAAATTTTTTGAATTCAGCATCGTCAGTAAAGGCTACCCAATAACCTAGTTTGTTAGGTGCAGACGAGATGGTTTTGATTCCTGCTCGTCGTAATTCGTCTCGAAAAGATTCATCAGATACACTTTTGCCAGTTAATTTGATTTTAAAAATGAGATTAGGATCAAAATATTTGTGATATCTTTCTTTATCTTTTTTGTATGCATCACCAATAAAATTTAGTTTTTTAATTTCGGTTTGATAGAATTTTCCTACATCCCTATCAGCTTTTTCATATCCAAATCCTCCACCTTTCTTTTTTCTAGTAAAATTAACAGATCCTGGAAGAGGTAAATGTGGATGTTTTTCTACCATTAATTTTCAGGTGAAATTGTTTTTTTACGGCGTTTTTGTTCTGAGATAGCCCACATAATATGATCTTTTGTTACAATCTTTTCATTATTGATTATGCTTTTTCGCAGGGCTTCTTCACAAATTTGAGTAATATCTGCAGCAGAATAATCCTTTGTTCTTCTAGCTAATTGATCTAAGGTGAAGTCTTTACTTCGTCTTAGAACTTTAAGATATTTTTCAAATAATTGTTTTCTTCTTTTAATATCAGGCAGATCAAAATAGATAATGTCGTCAAACCTTCTCCAAACTGCTTTATCTAAAAGATGTTGGTGATTTGTTGCAGCGATAATGATGCTTCGACTTTCAAAGTTGTCTAACATTTGCATAAAATTGTTAACAACTCGTTTAATTTCACCATGTTCGTGAGGATCATCTCGTTTTTTTCCTACTATATCGAATTCATCAAATAAAACCACGAATTTGCCTTTTTCAATAAAATCAAAAATTCTCCTAAGATTTGTTGCAGTTTCACCTAGATAAGAAGAAAGAATAGAATCAAACATAACATAAACCAATGGATATCCCATCACACTACTGATTATTTTTGCACTAAGTGTTTTTCCAGTTCCAGGAGGACCACAAAAGAGAATTTTATTTTTGGGTTTCAATCCATAAGAAAATAGTTTTTCTGCAGATCTATTTTCTGAAATAACATTTTCTAATCTTTCTTTTATTTCATCTGTAACTATCAAGTCACTAAAACTATAGTATTGCTCACTGATATGCAATAATGGAAATCCTTTTTCTGAATCTTTGGGAATATTAAACATGGAATTATCTAGCGTTTCATCTTTTTTAGAGGTTCTATGTTTGTCTGATTCTGAAAAATTATTTAAATTTGACATATTTTTAGACCATACCTAATTAACACTATATGAAAAAAATGAAGTTTTTAAGTGTAAGCTTAGTATGTTATAACCCAAAAGTCTAATCAGATTCCTTTGATTTATTTTCTAATATTTCTCCTTCAAGTGATCCAATGTGATTTTTACAAAGGTTAACCGTTACAGATGGCAATAGTATCTTTTTTGAATAAATCTTAGGGTTTCCATCATTACCTAGCTTTGAACTTTGCCCATTCCTTGCATTTTTTTCCATCTTCTTTTACTGCTAAACAAACAGGAGAACCTAGTCGTTCTTGGCTTCTATAATGTTGAACTTCTTTTTCTAATTTTTGAACATATGTTTCACATGTTTCTACTAATTCACTTATCTTTTGTAAATTTTCAAATGATAATTTCTTTGGTTTGACGTACTGTTCGACTAATTTTTCTAAATTGGTACTGTTAATTTCAGTCATTTTATCCTAATTTTCTGTATTTTATTTTACAGGCAAAAACAACCAATCACTACTTTATCAAAATGTCACAATTGTTCCAAATTGTTGTACTCTGATGTTTTGGAAATAATAAAAGAGACAGGAGAGTGTCCTAATCCTAATTGTAAGGCAAAGATTGATTTGCCAAAATCCATGATTTAATATTAAAAAAATTATATTGGTTCAATCTCAAAAGAAGACTCTATAGTCTTTGTAATTGTGATTAATTTCTTATTACTGTCTTTAACTTTATCCAAGTATCTTCACCTGCCTTATTTATGATTTCACTCATAGAATATGGAAGAGTGAGATTTTATTTAAATTTTTTTGAAAATAGTTCCATCATCTAAAATCATTCAATTAATCCAATATCATTAACATTCATGTTACTATCATATTTTCAACATATTTTTGAATGGTGCTTCCTAGAATAATTCCTATTGTTGCAATTACTAATCCTATAATTAACATCATGTTTCCAAAATTTAGTTTTTTATCTGATGAAGATATTTCTACAGATAGTAAACTCTTAATTTTTTCAGGTTCAATTTGTTTAAAGTTTCCATCTTGATCATGATCCTTTGATTCTTGTTGTAATTTCACTTTTGATATTGGTGTAAACCCTTTTGCAAAACAATTCAAGCAAAAATGTATTGTTTTTCTTTTAAATGCGTCTTGTAATGTCCAACCCATCATAACACCAAACATTCCTATAAAGAGATAGACTGATGATTTTAATTCGTAAAATAATGATGTAAAAACTAATACAAAAAATACAAATGCTGTTGCTATTCCTAATGGATTCATTTGCCTTATTTGTTCTGACCATATTCGTGTTGAACCACATGCTACACAGTGAGATAATGAGCAAGATTTAACATTCTTGTCGTATTCCATATTACACAATGAACAAAATAGCATATCGTATTTTACAAATATCATAATAATTAGTTATACTAAAAAATCCGCCACTAACCAAGTACATTTCATGCCTAAAATTTACAATATAAAGAAAATTTATCGATCAAAATTTTGATTATAAACTTCGCTTAAATAATTCTGGTAAGGTTTAATATTGAATTATGGCTGTGTTATGATATGAGTCAATTGACAAGTTTTGATAATCCTAGAAAACCCCAAGAGTTAACAAAATCTAGATCAACCTTTGGTACTTTTGAAAATGAAATTACTACATCATCATCATATTTCACTGCTTTTCCTGGATTATTGTTTGAATCATACGCTAAAACTCTTGAGCCTGTTAAAGTTGTTAACGATGCTATCAAAGTAAAAGAATATCTCTTGGAAGAAGACAAACCATATGCGTTTCAATATAATCAGAAAGACTATGTCATCACAAAGACTGCTGATGGAACTAAATTGTATGAATTGAGAGATTAGTTGTCTGACGATTCTTTTCTACCTTTCAAATTGATTGGTAAAGCTGGATATGAACACTCAAATAAAAAAAAGCATTTGATCTTTGAATTACGAAGTGATGAATTTGAAATTTGTAAACCAAAATATATCCCAACAAAAAAACATTGGTATAGTAAAGAAGAGACTTGGTTGATACATTACAGAGATGAAGGCGAACCTGATATACGATTACTAGAAAAAAGTGATAAAAAATGAGAGAAGAAAGAATTGATTATAATACATTAAGAGATGATTTTTCTATTTATGAAGTAGAGAATGGTCAAATTCTCAAAGTAAAATTATCGATAGTAGATGTTGTAAATAAGATTGATGGTGACAATGCTAAAAAAGGTTCAGTAGGAACTAATCCTTATTCGCATGTAATAACACCTTCAGATATAGAAAGATATGATGTAAAATATGAACAAGGTGTTGCTTCAGACAAAGATCATGTTAAAGAATTAAAATTTACAACCGTTAGCGAAATCATAAATATCTATGAAACAAAAAAACTTTTCATCTTTTCAGGTATTAGAGTTGAGAAAATTTTTCTTACAAATAAAGTAGATAGTGCAAATAATCCTAGGTTGAGATATGAATCCGTGAGTGTTATAGACGCTATTGAAAAACCAAATTTTGATAATCCACCTAACAATGTACAAAATAATCCCAAATAAACTATAATTAATTTTACACTAACAAATCTACTACCACTCCATTAGTGTCTGGATCATTGTTTACAATATTGTAAATTTCATAATAGCCTGTGTTTAAAGTTGTGGTACAGGCTTCTTGTCCAGAAGAATTATCTAAAATGTCATAAGTGCCATCATCTCTCTTATCAGATGCACAAACAGTTATTCCATAAACTGCATTAGAGCCAGTATCAAAATTTGAAGGGTC
>JAEFCZ010000003.1 GCA_016125975.1 Candidatus Nitrosopumilus sp. | reverse complement strand
TCTGTGGCATTGGCCATTCCATAATCAGTAGAGTTTAGAGGAGTAGATACTCCAGTTGCCTCAAATGTTATGTCAGCTGGGAATGTGTCAAAGGTTGGGGGGGTGGTATCAGCAGATTCTAGTAAAATGACTTCGATGTTTGAATAATCACTTGTTCCCATGAAATTCTCTGCACTTACCCTAAACTCATAGACATCATATTCAAGACCTGAGATTGTACCACTAGTTGATGTGCCAAAGTCCACACTATTCCAAGTAGTGTCTGTGGCTTTTTTGTATTCCACAGCATAGCCAGTAATGAGACTACCGCCATCATTTGTAACGCTAAAGGAAATATCAACTGAATTATCATTATTTTGAACTAGAGAGTCAATCGTTGGGGCATCTGGAATGGTAAATGTGTCACCGTCAGATAATGAATTTCCACTTACAGTAAGAGAGTTGCCGTTTCCAGACTCGTTAGAAATACTTGGCACTGTCTCATCAAATCGTAGTTTTTCAGCATCATCAAGAGTGCCAGAAAATGAGTTGCCATTATCAGCATAAAGTGTGTAGCTCAAGTTTTCATCATCATCAGCTACTTCTAAGAGGACACTACCACCACATTCAACAGCCACATCATCACCGTCTTCCATTGTGAGTTTAGCGTGATCATCACATACATTAACATAGGATACTTGATTACTTGTTGGTGATTTTGTGGTAGTAATCCTATTCCTGTACCTGAAACATCAATATCGAAGGTTTGTGCTCCCCTGTCTGTAATTTCTCCGCTAGTCACTCCATCAGTAAAAGAATTAGAGTAAGATGTAACTTCGACATCTACAGAGTCGTCAATTCCGTCTTCATCCAAGTCAGAGTTTGAGCTACCGCCTCCGCTTGAAGAACTAGAGGCTAGTATGAAGATGTTATCAATTTCTATGTCTTCTGAGGAATTACTTGACTTTGCAGTAAACTTGAGTTTAAAATCAGCACTATTCATAAAGTTTGAAAGACTCAGATATGCAGACTCCCAAGATTGGGTATTTCCTCCGTTGTCTTCGGTATAACTTTCTATCAGAGTCCAAGTAGAGCCACCATCAGAAGAACCTGACACATACAACCCCTCATCATTATCTACATTTTCATTTACGTAATAGTTGAAGCGAAGTAAGCCATTGTCAAACTGAGCCAAGTTAACAGTGTCTAACATTATAAGATCACAATAACTATCACAGTTTTCAGCCGTTGCAACATAACTGTCTAATGAAGACCAATCAGCCTGTGGATTGTCTGTTAGTTCCCAATCTCGACCTAATGTGCTATCATAATTCCAACTGTTAAAGTTACCATCCTCAAATTTTTCTGTAAAAGAGTCCAGTTGTGTACCGCTACCACCGCCTGAACCGCTTCCAGTATCAGAGCCAGTATAGGTACTAGTTATGGTATTAAGATACATGACTTTATTTAACTCAATATCAGAGACACTTTCCCAATCTGTGATAAATTCTGCAACATTATTTTGAAGTCCAGAATTAAAAGCAATCCAAAGAGTATCATCCAAACTATTAATATCATCTACCTTAAACTCATCATTTGCATCTTGTTCGCCTGTGCCATCTACAATATCCCAAAGCATACCAGCTATATTTCCTTCAACATTCTCGCCAGATTCCCAGCTTCCGAAAATAGTTGTTCTGTCCTCAAAGTCGTAACCATAAGCAAACGTAGCAGAGTCAGCTACCCATATTGTGAAAAACTCAGCCCATCCCTCAGCCCATGCACAACCAGCTTCTTCACCTATATTTGGTGAATGAATTGCACAAGGACTTGGATCAAGGTTATTGGGATTAGTGTTAGGCATTGAACCATAAATAGTGTCCATAACAAGATGTCCGTATTCATGATAAATGGTATCTGGATCATTATAGTCATAAGTATCAATATTTATACGTCCAAAAATATTATCATAATCTGAGCCAGATGGATTATCAATATCCCATGTTATCGTAGCTTTCTCAATTACTGTACCAAAATTATCATATACAAAATAATAGGGAGTGTGAGTTGACTGATATACCATAAAAGCCCAAGCAAAATAATCAGTAGAAAACTGTAAATCAAAATCGACACTCAGTAGTTTTTCAGAAGTATCAGTATAAGTTTCTGTGTCATAATCCCAAATACTACTTATTGAACCACCGCTACTTGTTGCAGTATAATCATAAACTGTTACTATATCATCATTAAGTAGCAAAGCCACCACAAGATCAGTATCACTAGAAGTATTATCGTAGTCATGGTTTATGCCATAAACGGAATAAGTAGAAGATGTAATATACGCACAGGCATCCTCGTTTGAAAAATTCTTCAACGGAGTTAGATTTCCGCTTCCATCATCGTCGTAAAGGCAGACTTAGACATTTTCAGCAAAAGTTGTTCCATCATTACCGTACATTGTAGTAGTACCATAAACATAAATTGATTCGCCAGAAGCTCCATAAGCATTAGGCAAAATAAAGTAAGAAAGGGGGTTTTGGAAACTCTGAGTTTCCAGTTTGTCTTAGTATTTTTCTAGGAATTTTTGTATGTTGGTTTCATTAAAGCCCAAATCTCGCAAGGCTTCTTCTGTTGTCACATCAGCATAATCATGTTTGATCATTTCTAAGATTCCATCCCACAAATGATCTGGAATTTCATTAGGATCACTTTTTGTAACAGTCACGCCCTCACGAGGTTTGTTAGGATCTCTGTCAGAAATTATTACGGGTCTGAGGACTCCATCATCGTGAAGACGATATGTTTTACTATCCTCACCTAACAAAACATCGTTGCCATACATTTTCATCTCACGAAGCATCTTGCCGTCAATCATCAAATCAAATACCATAGGCTGTGCAATATGTGACATTCTCATTTGATTTTCTCTAGGACTTGAAATTTCATCAAATTCTTCTTCTAGTGCAACAAATAGATATTGTCCTAATTCTCCAATTCTGATGTCAACATTGTTTGTTTCAGGATAAGATGCTATACTATCAGGTCTAAAAGTTAATGTTTCAGAGAAGACTTTTGATTCGTCATACTCGAAAGTCTTTGTGTAGACGTATGTAGTGTCCATGTACTTTTCACGAAGTTCTAGATCAAAGCCATCATCAGAAAGGAATTTTGTAGGGGTCTTTGTCATTACTTCTAATTTTGTGCCTTCATAGTTTTCTGGAACTTTAACAACATCATCTACTAACCAAACAAGATTATCATCATCCCATTCTTCTGTAAACCATTGCCAGCTTACAGTAACTTCAAACTCTTCGTTTAATGAAAAACTGTCAGGGTATGTTATTTCGTAAAATGGTTGTGGTTGACTGTATGAGCTAAAAGAATTTTTAGATGTATCGTCTTGTGTTATTGTGATGTAGTTTACTTTTTGTGTTTCAGTTTTCTCTAGTTCTTCTAAAACATCATCAATCGTTGCAGTAAATGTTACTTTTTGCCAGTTCATTTTTTCTGCTGTTCTCTCAGAGACACAGGCAAGATTTCCGTTTGACCTTTCAGCCAAAACGTGATTAGTATTAGCACATACAAGCTCGTTTTGTGAAACGCCAGACTGAATCTGTTTGTATAGGGATTTTGGAACTGTGTGTTTGTTGATTTCAACGGTGTCAGTTATTGCCATTCCATCAGTGAGATTCATTGGCTCTGAGAATCCAAATGGAACAGAACCAATCAGCATAACCAAGCCTAGTGAGATTCCTAGTAGTTTTTTCATAGTCATTTAATATGCTAATTTTGAATCAGTATTAAACGATTTAGAATAATCTATTTTACAAGTTCGAGTAGTGCCTTTGCTTGTTTAAAATGAACTTCATCAATCATCTTACCATCAACTGTAGTGGCACCTTTTCCTTTCTTTGTTGATGCAAGGTAAGTTTTACAAACTTTTTCAGCCCATAAAATTTCACTTTTGTTTGGATGAAATAATTTATGAGTTACAGAAATATGATCTGGATGGATAATACTTTTTCCTGAATAACCTAAACTTTTTCCGACCTTACAATCTTTTTCTAGTCCTTTTGAATCTTTTAGATCTTGCCAAATAGCGTCAATTGCTGCAACACCTGCAGCACGTGCATCTACTGGAATTTTTCTTCTAGAATATTTTGCACCTTCAGATCCCTTGGTATATTCTGCACCAAGATCATTGAGAAGATCAAATACGCCAAAAACTACTGCAATGACTCTTTTGCTACTAGAGGCAATTTGATATGTATTAACAACACCTTCAGCAGATTCTATTGAAGGAATTAGTTGTGTTGGTTTTAGTTTTCGTGTTTTTTCTAATCCTAAGATTATTTTTTCAATTTTTTTCAGTTCTTTTATGTTGTTTACTTTAGGTATAACAATTCCATCAATTCCTTTTTGAATAATTTCTTTAAGATCAGCTGGAATTTTGCCAGATAATGGAGAATTTGTACGAACAAAAATTGATGACTCGTATGATTTTCTAGATTTGAGTGCAGATTTGATTAGCTTTCTTGCATTTGTTTTTTCGTTATCTGGAACAGAGTCCTCTAAATCAAAGCAAACAATATCAGCCTGTAGCTTTTTTGCTTTTTCTAGAAATCTAGGATTATTTCCAGGAACAAAAATGAGACTTCTGAAGAGCTGAGTCATTAAATGACTAAGCGCCTTCAGGCTTCATTAAGATTTTGCCAAAGAATTTACCATCTAACATTTTTGTGTGAGCCTCTGCGGCTTGCTCGAATGTATAGACAGAGTCAACAATGGACTTTAGTTTTCCTTGACCCATCCAGTAAAGACCTTGATCAAGTTCAGCTTTTGTTCCTTGTGTTGAACCTAAGACATTAATTCCTTTGAAGAATATGTGTCTAAGATCTATTTGTGCATCATAACCTGTTGTTGCACCACATGAGACAAGAGATGCACCATACTTGAGTAAGGTTAGTTGCTTGTTGAAGTGAGTTTGACCAATATGATCAAATGCAATATCAATTCCAGGTGCTTCACCTTTGGTTTTTGCAAGTTCTTTTGATATCTTAAAGACTTCTTTATTCCAATCGTCTTTTCTATGATCTACTGCATAATCTGCACCAAGTTCTAGACATTTATCTAATTTGTCTGGACTTGCAGTTGCAATTACATCACAGTTGTATAATTTTGCAATTTGAATTGCAAAGCTTCCAACACCAGAACCACCACCCATTACGAGTACTGTTTGACCTGGAGTAATGTTTGCTCTTCCAACTAACATGTGCCATGAAGTTAGAAGGGTCATTGAAGCTGCTGCTGCATCTTCATATGAAACGCTATCAGGAATTTTTGAAACATTTACTTCTGGTAAATGAATTTGTTCAGAGTATGCTCCCCAAAGAGGTCCAGTCTGGAAACCCCAAACTTGTCTTCGGGTACAATCAAATTCTCTTCCATCAGTACATGCTTTACAAACTCTGCATGCTAAGTTTGAGTGAGAGACAACTCTGTCACCTACTTTGAAATTTTGTACATCTTCGCCTACGGCGATAACATCTCCAGCTACATCAGAACCTGAAACGTGTGGAAGAGGAACTGCTACTGGAACTCCTCTCATTCCCCAAATATCATTATAATTTAGGGCAGATGCTTTATTGGTAAAAATTACCTCATCTGGTTTTGGTTTTGGTTCGTCTATATCCTGGACTTTAAGGATCTTAGCGTAATTATCATCTGGTGCATATTCATTGTATACAACGGCTTTCATAAAATAACCGGTTACTTGCCCATAATTATATTTTATCTGAGATCAGACGCGATTAAATTTGAAATCTCGTTTGGGTTGTTGTGTAGAAAGCAAGATTTGCTTTAATTGATCGTCGGATATTTGGCCAGGGATTTTTCCCTGAGTTGCCATTCCTATCAAATATTGTTCAACAAGATCGGCCAATTCAGGTTTCACCATTTTGATATTGTTTAATCTCATTCTTGCTTCTGGGACAAGAATTTGTTTTAGAACTTGTTCTTTTTGTGCAGCTAGTTCGTGGTTTGTATTATCTTGAGGTTGATCGTTTGATTCAGGAAAACTCATTTTGAATCTAAGTGTAAACTTTCAATTTAGGATTTTCAACAATCATTTCTTTTAGAATTTCTGTTGATAGTCTATCGAGTTTTTGCATACCTTGTTTAGAAATTACACGACCTTTCTTCTCAACTTTTTCTAGATAACCTAATTTTTCTAATCCATGAATGGCATTTCTAATAATTGCACCACCAGCATTTTTGTGATGAGCTGCGCCATATCCATAGGGTTTACCACCACCATAATCTTTTCTTAATTCATTAATTCCAATTGGGCCATTGAGGTAAATCTTTCTCATAATTGAAGCACATCTAGTATGCCACCAATCACGGTTTTGTGGTGGTTTGTCAGCATGAGCTCCAGTTTTTACAAATGGAATCCAAGAAGGAGCTGGAATATCCTCATTCTTTAGAATATCAGCTAGTTTTCCTATCAATACATCTGCTGGTACATCGTATACCTTTGCCATGAAGTCAAAAAATCGAGAATCGTCTTATAAATCATTGAGATATTATTTTGCGATATGTATGCCCACACAAGTAACAAGATATTCTGATCGACTTAACAGACGCTCTACCCAAACGAATTCTAGAGTTTACTCCAGGGACAATGAATGATTTGCATTTTTTACAAAAAACCATCCTAAGATCATAAGGTATTCTGATTTTGTGTCTAGTACTAATTCTTCGAGCAAGAAAAGCTTGACGTTGAGATAGTTCAGGATTTGTTTTTGCATTACTAATAGCATTTTTAATTAAAATTTGCATTCTCTCCATTGCAAGTTTTCTTACTGCAGGTTTCACAATAATTTCTAAAGTCACACCTAAAAATTACTTCTTATTAGAATCAAAAAAATGCAGTCAGCGGGATTCGAACCCGCGTCACAGGGTTGGAAACCCCGAATACTAACCAGGCTATACTATGACTGCAACAGAATGCAAATTTTTGCTCCTACATAAAAATGGTTTTTTCATACTCATATAGCATTCTAGCAACAACAGTATGGCCTTCAAATGACTCATCACCAACAGAATACATTTGAGTGAATTTTTTTTCAACAGAGTCTGAAAAGTGTCCTTTTTGGAATCCACCAAATACAAGACAGGTATCATTTAAGATATCTGCTGAAATTTTTTCATATGAACTAGAAATACCTTTAGTAGAAAATCCAAATACTTTGGATGGGTTTATTTCATCAATTAATTCTGAAAATGTTTTGTCTTGGATTTCAAGTAAAACTTGATCATTTGCAGTTACTTGTTTTTCTTTATACAACTTTTCAATTAATCCTGCAAATCGATGATAAGATTTTGGTACATGTACATTTTCACCAAAAGAAATTACTTTATCATCTATTGTATGAACATAAAGTTTGATTTCATTTTTTTGATAAAGTGGAATTGTTGTAGCTTCTAATATTAAAAAGTGTACAAGATCAGGTCTGCCTCTCTTTAATTCGTTATTGATTTCTTTCATTGCTGCAAAGTGCCATGAATTATCTAACAAAATTTCAGATGAAAGTTTTCCTAATTTTCTTGCATGTGAAATAACTGATTGATGATGTTTTAATTCAGATGGAACAAGCTCTAATGCGGATTCAGCTAAAACTATGGAAATCATTTTAGTTTAACATTTGAATTTGATTTTTGAATTCATCCCAACTTGCTTTTGGATTACCATTTTCATCAAATAATCCAGCATTGCAGACATAATGGTTTAATCTCTCAATTACATGTTCGCTGCTTCCAAACCCAGAGCCTTCTACTGAAAGTTTGTCATTTCCAATCTCTTGTGCTTCAAATGAACAGGTTCCATCAGGCTTGTCATTTTGCCTATACCAAATAAAAAATTCCAATTCCGATTCATTTTCTGTGTAAAATTCAAATGATTTTTCTAAAAATTCAGTCTGAGAGGCTTCACTTCCTCCAACAAAATCAGATGTACTCCAACTAATCTCAAAAATTGCAGCCTTTTTGTCACCTGCCAAATCAATAATTTCTTGTAGTTCTTCTTTTGCTTGTTGTGGTGTTTTTACCATATCACCAACAGTATCTACAGGAGAATAAGAGAATGCAACAAAATCCCCAACATCTAAATCAGTTACAATATGTCTCAAATTTTTATTCAAAACTTGATGTAATGCAAACGCATTTCCAATTTTAATATCAGGGTGTTTTTCTTTAATTCCATCAGATATTCCTGTAAAGAGTTCTTTGTAAACAGGTATGTTTTGTTCAGAATATCGAAATTGTGATTCTGTTTCTCCTGCAAGAATTACAGTATCAACAAGATCATATCGTGATAAAATTGCATCAAGGACATTGATTACTCTGTCTTCTCCAAGTGATTGAAGTGGAGGTTTTCCAATCCAACTTGGAAATGGTCCTAGGGTTTCTCCGTTAATTATTGAAAAATAAAGTGTAACTTTGAGATCACTTTTTTTGTTAAAGCTCATTAAAGCATCAGAGTATTTCCAATTGTATTCACCACGTTCAGGTTCAATTAAATTCCAAAATAGATAGACATTGCTTCTACCAATTCCAGATTCAGATGCAGTAGAATAAATCTCATCTAACTCTTGTAATGTTGTAGATTGATTTGGAGAATTTATCACTAATCCAATTTTGTCATTAGTATTTTGAGGAATTACTTCAGAACTTGGAATACTGAGGACTCCAGCTATAACTGCTATGACTACAGCCACGCCTATAGTTACGCCTAGAATCTTCTTATCCATACGAACTCAAAAAGAAAAGAAAGTAAAAAAGTTGTGATTCTGTTATCTATCCAGAGGTACAACCACTAAATCCACATTCAATGCAGATACTACAACCTTCTACAAATACAAGGTTGTTCTTACATGTTGGACATAGACGATCTTCTGAAACTTCCTCTTGTTGGATTGGTTCAGCCTTTATCTCTTCGTCATGTACTTTCAATGCAAGTGCTGCATTAACTTGTGATTTGATGTATGGATTTGTAATTTGTTGTGTAACATAACTTGTTACATGCTCACTTGGTGTAACATCAAATGTTTTCTCTGCATTCTCACTAGTCATGTGAAGGACTTGTTTGTGTCTAGAACCATCACGATAAACTGTAATGCCTTTGAGTCCAATTTCATGTGCTAACAGATATGCAGACTTTACATCTTCTGCAGTTACATCATATGGCATGTTGATTGTTTTTGCAATTGCATTTCCAATCCAATCTTGCCATACACCTTGGGCCATCAAGTGATCAGACCAGTGAATATCCATTGCAGTTACAAAGACATCTTGCATCCATTGAGGAATTTCATCAATTCCTTTTAATGAACCGTAGTTATCTGCAATCTTTGCAAGAATTTCATCTGTGTACAGATTATTTTCTTTTAGGACTTGTTCAACAATTTTGTTTGTGTAGAAGAATCTCCCTACAGTAACTCTCTTTTCAAATACCAATGCAAATGCAGGTTCCATACCATTTGAACAATCTGCAATCATTGACAGAGTACCTGTTGGTGCTACTGTTGTAGTTAGGACATTTCTTATTCCATATTGTTTTATTTTCTCAATTAATGCATCCCATTCATAGGAGTGAGATTCTTTTGGCTTTTCATAATAGCCTGCAACTGGAATCTTTCCTTCAGGATATTCAGTCTTGGAACATAGTGGGAATTCGCCACGAGATTTTGCAAGAGCGACACTTTCTTCCATGGAATAGTATGTTAAGGCTTCAGATAGTTTGGATTGTAGTTCATACCCTTCTTTGGAATTGTATGGGATTCTTAATTTGTACAAGAGATCTGCTACACCCATTACGCCTAATCCAATTCGTCGTGACTCTTTTGATGCTACGTTGATCTCTGGAACGGGATAGTGATTAACATCGATGATGTTATCAAGGAATCTGGTAGTCTTTCTGATTGTCTCTTCATATCTTTGCCAATCAAATTCATAGGTTCCATCTGCTTGTCTCTTTACGAGATTTACTAAATTGATAGAACCCAGATTACAAGATTCGTATGGGTAAAGACTTTGTTCACCACATGGGTTTGTTGCACGTAATGGTGCTTGTCTTGCTTTTGCAAATACATTGTATTTGTTAATTTGATCAAAGAAGATCAAACCAGGTTCTGCACTTTTCCATGCAGATAATGCAATCAAGTCAATTAATTGATGTGCATTAATTTCTTTAACTGGTTTTTTGTCACGTGGGCTACGTAAAACATAGTTACCATCGCTAGTGTTTACAAGTGCATGCCAAAAGTCTTCCCAAACACCAACACTGACGTTAAAGTTTTCTAAAACACCAGGTTCTGTTTTGTTTGTAATGAATTTTTCAACATCTGGATGCCATGCTTCAATGATTCCCATGTTAGCGCCACGTCTCTTTCCTCCTTGCTTAACAACTTCAGTGACTGTGTTAATGATGTTCATGAAGGATACTGGACCAGATGCAACACCTGATGTTGATGCTACAATGTCACCTTCTTCACGAAGATCAGAGTAATTAATTCCAACTCCACCGCCGGATTTGAAGATTAATGCTGCATCAGAAGTTGATTTCATGATTTCTTCCATGCCATCATTCATTCCAAGTACAAAGCATGCAGAAAGTTGACCTAGTCTTCCACCTGCATTCATCATTGTTGGAGAATTTGGCAAAAAGTCTTGTGAGACCATCAGATCAAAGTATTCTGTGATTTTGTCTGCATAGTTATCTAATTTCTTAGCTGCAAGCAGTGTCAAAAGTTCTTTGAAGCTTACTTTCATCTGACCCTTGTTTGCAAGAGTCACATAGTGATTGATCATGGATCTAAAGTGCCATTTGTTGAAGAAGTAATCTCCAACTTTGAACTTGTAATCAAAGGCATCTAGTTTTTCAAGATAAGATTTCGCTTCCTCTACATCTTGGGTTGTATTTCCAGAATTATCAAAGACTTGTGCATCATATAGAATATCACCAATTCCGACTAGGATTGCAACTCTCTCAAACATTTGAGTTGGAGATTCAGTAATCTCATTTTTTCCATTTCTGAAAAGGTATCTTGATGCTAAGACTCTAAGACAATTCAAGTCAAACTTTTTGGAGACTGGATCAAGGGCCTTTAGGTTTAGGACCTTCATTTTTTCGTCTCTTAGTTTTCTTCTTTCATGTCTGTAAACAATGTAGGCTTTTGCAATATCGCTATTACCACTATCAATCAAAGTAGACTCTACAATATCTTGAATATCTTCAACTGTAGGCGTTCTAGAACTAGTGAATCCTTGCTCTACTAATTTATCAACAACATTTTCTGCTAATTGATCGGCTAGACCACGGTCGGCTTTAGAGGTGGCAGCCAATGCCCTAAATATGGCATTTGAAATTTTATCTTTATTGAAAGCCGTTACTGCGCCACTGCGCTTACGGATCTCATTGATCGTATTTTCTATTTGTGAATTATCCATTATAATCTCCCCGTAGAGGGTTATGATCAATGCGGGTATAAATCATTTGTCAGTTTTTGTCTAAAATTTCGGTTCAATAAAATTGACAACGCTACTATGAACTTCATAACGGCATAACTTCTGCAGTAACGATGATCGCATTAGTCTGAAACAGATCAAAAAGTTTTCAAAAATGATCGTAACTAGTTTTTCGTTTATGAATTTCAGACAACATATGGAGACTTGCATTTTGGACACTTGTCTTCAAATGGTTCATCTTTGAATCCACACTCACCACAGATTGCAATCTCTTGTACTGGCTTGAATGATGTTGTAAGTTCTGATGTTTTCTCAATTGCCTTTTTAATTTCTGCAGGCTTTGCATCTTTAGCAATTTTAAGTGTAACAAACAAGCCTCCGTTTAACAACTTTGAGAGTTTATTACATTCAGAAATTGGTTCACTCTTGTTAGTATAATCAGAGATTTCAGATGCATTAATTACTACACCTTCAGAGTAGGAATCACCTTCCATGGAGTTTAGAGAGGAGTTTTTACCGTATTTCTCACCATCTAGGGTTGCAAAACGGGTTGAACTCTCAGTTTCAGTCATGCAGATAGCCACAGGATCGCCTAACTCCTTGCCTTTTTTGGCTCCAACGTCGACTGCAGTCTCAATTACCTTATGAAGGATTTCTCGACCTTCCTTATTGTCTTGGGATCCAAGGATGTTAAAGACTGCCTCTTTGAGGCCTACTAGATTGACTACAAGAGAAACGGTGCTTCTTTGCATATATTGAGTATTTTTAGCCAAAATAGGATTCAATCCACGTCTAGTCAAATCTGAAATGTCTTTCTTTCTTAGTGCCATTGAAGATAAAGCTGGTTTCATCAGTAATGCCAATCTTGCTCTAAAGTAAGTTTCATCCTTGTTTGATTCAAATGCTAATCTTGGAAGATTGATTGATACTGATTCAAGCATAATTGATAATGGTCCAGAGTTCTTAGTTGATCCATTTGTAACACCATGACTTGATGTCTGTCCCTTTGCAAACATTACTTTGCCACCAAGTGAAATTATTTCTGATGCAGCTGCTGAAATATCTGTAATCTTTCCTTTATCACTATCAATGATTAAACCAATTTTTGGAATTGGTGTGATCATTGTGTAGTTTTTGTATGCATTAATAATTGAATTAATTATTTTTATGTCAGATCCTAATTGTAATCTAATTGAAACATTAGTACTTGTTTTATTATATTTGGAAGTTGTAGATGCAGTTGCAAATGCTGCAGTTAATTTTTGTTCAAGTTCTGGAAGTGATTTGGAATGTTTTGAAAACAATGAAACTAAACCATCAAGTACAATTTCTTGTGAGGCTTCTTTTGAAAGAAGTGAAATTACAACAGATAGTGCACTTGTAATTTCATCTAGTTGTTTTGATGCAGGGATTCTTGAAACATCAAGATACTTTCCACCAAGATCAATTCCATCTTCAATTAACTCTTTGATATTAACAAATATTGTATCAGGAATCATTGACCAGATTCCAGGATTTGCAATGTGCAAGTCTCCAGAAAGATGAGAGTCTGCTACATCTTTTGGTAAGATGTTTGTAAGAAGATGTTCGGCAAAAACTCTTTGACCAGTGTTAAACAAAAGACCTTCAGCGCCATTATCAACATTATCTAAGTTGGTGATCATCTCTTGAACGTCAAAAACAGGCAAGCCTAGACGTGCAAGTTTGTTACGATATTCTTCATGACCGTGCTCAAGTAACACAGAGTTTACCATTTCTCTGATAAGTGAGCCTGTAAGATAGGTAGTTTGATACTTGTAAATTCTATTTTCAACTTCTTCAGTAATTTTTTGTGCTAATTCAAGTGGAAGGGTACCTTCACGCACCAAGGACTGAATAATTTTATGAGAGCTAAATTCCTCAATTGATTCGTGTGATGTTCTAACATACATCTTTCCACTTTCAATAATTGATCTTTCTTCAATTTGTCTGGCTAAGCTTAAAACCAATTTTCCAAGATTTGTAATTGTATAACGTCTTTCAGATTTATTTAATGCAACAAGTGATTGTCTGAGTAATTTTCTCAAATGATATGCAAATTTTCCACTTTCTTTTTTTGATTTGAATCCAGCTAGAGATTTTAATTCTGAATAAGTCAGAGGGCCTTTTGAATTTAGAATTCTCAAAATATCGATTCTGTTAGGACTTGCCATTACAGAGAAGATCATTCTGACACGTTTTGATGTAGATTGTAAAATACCACCTCGTTTTGAGGAATCTGAATCATCGTCTAAGTCTGCATCTAGATCACCTTCAAGATCTAATTCTAATTCCTCATCACTCATTTTCATGTACTTTTCTAAAAAAACGCACTAATTAAGACTTATGACAGTATGAATTTTGGTTGTTTTTGATCATTTTTCTAAATGCATACAAAGATTTTTGATCTAATTTTTAAAAATTGTAAAAAAAAGATCAAATACTAGAGATCATTTTTCTTGAACATCTAATGAAAACTCAGATGTAGAGAGTTTTTGTCCACATGACGGACATTTTCCACTATAAGGATTCATTACATCTTTTAGAGATTTTAACATCTTCATGTTTGTGATCTTTTCACCACATTTTCCACATGTTACTTCGACTGACATGGAAATGATCAGTATTACAAAATAATTAAAAATCGATTTTGATTTTTTTTAATAATTCAAACAAATATTTTTACTGCTTTTCGATGACGATTCCTCGTTCATCAAAACCAGTGATTTTTGCAGGAGTTCCGACTGGGAGATCAGCAGGAGTGGTAATTCCACCCATAAATCCAGAAATCCTCAAATCAGAATTGTTCAATTTAAGCACCACAAAGGCATATGGAGTATATTTCTCAAAGCCTGCAGGAGGCACAGTAATTATGGTATAAGTGGCAACTTCGCCAACACCTTCTAAAAGTACATCTTCAAATCCTTTACTGCCACATTTTCTGCAGAAATATGCCGTAGAAAGATGAAGGAATCCACAGCCAGTACATTTGTGAGTCAAAAGTTTACCATTCTTGGCGTTTTCAATTACTTGTTCTTCAATTGACATTTTATACACTCTGGAAAACATGAACAGCGCAACTTGCGCCAGTTGCACCAAAGTTATGAGTTAAACCAATCTTTGCATCTTTAACAGTTCTTTCACCAGCATTTCCAGTTAATTGATCATACACTTCAACAACTTGTCCAACACCAGTAGCTCCAATTGGATGTCCTTTTGATTTAAGACCACCTGATGGATTAATAGAAATATCAGAATTTAATGCGGTTCTGCCTTCACGAACTGCTTGCACACCTTGGCCTTTTTCAAAGAAACCCAAATCTTCAGTGTCAACAACTTCTGCAATTGTAAAGCAATCATGTACTTCTGCAAAGTCTACATCTTTTGCGGTAATACCTGCCATCTTGTATGCATCGGCAGCTGCAAGTTTTGTACTTGGAATTGTTGTCATATGATCACGTCCTTGCAATGCAGCAGAAGAACCACCACGGCCTGAACCAATTACTTCAACATAATCACCACCATGTTCTTTTGCAAACTTTTCAGAACAAAGAATTACAGAACTTGCTCCATCTGAAAATGGACAGCAATCAAAAAGTTTTAGTGGACTTGCAACTACTGCAGAATTTAATACATCATCAACAGTGATTTTTTTCTGCATGTGAGCTTTTGGATTTAATACACCATTATCGTGATTCTTTACTGCAACTCTTGCAAAGTCTTCTTCAGTTGTGTTAAACTCTGTCATGTAAGCTCTTGCCATTGATGCAAACAATCCTGGAAATGATGCACCTGCTTGGGCTTCATAGAAAAAGTCTGAACAATATGCAAAGTAAGTTGTTGTCCATTCAGTTCCAGTATGAGTTACTTTTTCAACACCAGTAACTAAAAGACAATCATAAAATCCTGCTGCAACATTTGCATAAGCCTCTCTAAATGATACAGAACCACTTCCACATGCAGATTCTATTGTTAATGATGGTTTATCTGGAATTCCAAGTCTACTCATCAAGACAGGACCAATGTGTACCTGCTTGTCTGCAACTCCGAATACGTTTGAAATGTAAGATGCTTTGATATCTTTAGGTGAAATTCCTGCACTTTCTATGGCTGAAACTGATGCCTGAGTAGTAATATCAGCAATACTATCTGCTAATTTTCCATATTTGGTGCTGCCTGCGCCAAGAACACAAACCTTTTCCACAAATGTCACTGACCCAAGTCCCTATAAAAATCGTTTTAGTAAATTCAATGTAGAAGATGCCATCAAAGAAACTTCAAACTGTACAGATCAAAAAGACCATCATAAGACATTCAGTAAAAACTACAAAGTCAAAAACTAACGTCTTCAAAAAAGAGATAATTCAGTATCTGGATAGCAATGGGTATCTGTCTTGGTCATCAAAATACAAAAAATACATGATTCTTGGAACAAATTCTCCAAAAAATGGATTAGTTCAATGTCCTCAATGTAAACTTGGAGAATTAATGGTAATTCGTTCTAGAACAACAAGAAAGCGATTCATGGGTTGTTCTAACTTTTATGGTGGATGTAAAGCATCATCACCTTTACTACAAAAAGCAAAGCTTAGAGCAACAAAGAGTCCTTGTGATGTTTGTAAATGGCCAATGATAATATTTCGTTATTCACAAAAACAAAAATGGACTAAACAATGTTCTAACTTTAATTGTAAAAGTAGAGTCAAGCCTTCAAAGTAGGATAAACATCTGTTCTTCTATTCTTTAATAATGGTAGAATTTTGCGTGTTTTTTCTACCTTTTTCAAATCTATATCGATATAACCTATTCCTTGTTTCTTTTTCATATCAAGTAGAATTTTTCCATAAGGATCTACAACTAGGCTTCGTCCACAGTAAATGTTACCAACTTGATCAGGTGCAATAACATAACAGCCATTTTCAATTGCACGTGTTTTATTAATTGTAATCCAGTGTTCTTCTTTCATGTTACCTTTTACCCATGCTGATGGTGCAATCAATATTTCAGAGCCAGCTGCTGCAAGTGAGCGCGACATTTCTGGGAAACGCAAATCATAACAGATCATCATTCCAACTTTTCCTAAGGTTGTCTTTACAGGCTTTGCAATCTTTGAGCCTGATGCCATCTTGTCTGATTCTCTAAAACCTAATGCATCATAGAGGTGAATCTTTCTATAAGTAGAGATGACCTTACCGGTTTTATCAATTACAAATGAAGTATCATAGACTCTATCTTTTTTTCTGCTTTTTTCATAAAATGAACCAACAACTTGAATACGATTTTCTTTTGCTGTCTTTGCAATAGTATTTACAAAATTTCCAGTAATAGTTTCAGATAGACTAGCAAGTTGTTTTGGTGTTTGAGTTGAATTTGTGTAAAACATCATAAATTCTGGGAATGCACAAAGTGTTGCATTTTTGGAAGCTGCCTTTTGAATATATGAGATAATTTTTTTTAAATTAATTTCTTTGTTAGTTGACGCTTTGAATTGTACAACTGCAGCTTTCATTGAAAATCATTAATCATATGACAATAAAAGGAAAACTGTTGGTACAATCACAGAATGTACCATTTTGTTATTATGTAAATTTGTTTTAACATAATCATACCGACCATAGTGTGTATGTCACACCTGCGACTGGACAGGAATCATTCCAGTCTTTTTTTATTAATTTAGAAAAAAGAAAAAAGGTTAGATGGCTGTTGCCATTCCAGATTCAATCAGTGCAGTTGCAAAGTTATCAAGAGTACAATAGGTACTTGCAAATCTATTGTCTAGAATAGCAGTATAACCGTCGCTGCAATGAAGATCTTCTGTGTGAGTTTCATGAGATTCGTGTTCATCTTCATGAACTGTAGTTTCATCTAATTCTTCAGATGTCATTTGATGAATTTCAGATTCGGTTGAAAGAATTTCTTCTTCAGTAGAAGATTCTGTAAATGGATTTGTATTGATTTCCAAGGCATCATAGAAATTATTTAGCCAATAACTTCTATTTTGATCCCACATTTTCACCATGATATGACTTGTGTCAAATATCTCAATAGGCGTGAATTGGAATTTTATAATGGTGAATGTTCCATCTACTTCTGCATCAACACTAACATCAGTGATTAGATTTTCAGAGTCTATTATATCGACAGATTCAATTCCATCAAATGTTTGTGACCATTCAATATCAGCAGTAGGTACTTGTCTCCAAACATATGAATCAAAAACATGTTCATTTCCGAGTACTAATTCAACATGGTTAAGATGTTGAGGTCCACCATTCTCAAATACTTTGAGAGTTATTTCTACTGGTTCACCAGTTTTTATCATTTGTGTTGGGATAGCTTGTTCAAAATTTTCTACATCATAGGATTTTCCATTGATTGTAAACCACTTTCAACAAAAACTTTACCAGAAGTATCTACACCTAATGTTGGAGGAACACAATCACCTTTACAGCCACCGCTATCACCTTCACTATGACCATGTTCTGCAAATGATATTCCAATACTTGGAATTAACAATATGCTGAACATGATTGGTAGAATCATCAAGATGTTTTTTCTTGTCATTAAGTTTTAGAAATAAAATAATATGAAAAAAGATCTGGTTCATTCTACAAATGTACTGGTTTATTTTACAAATGTACCAATTACAATTGTTTTCCAGCTAAGAACCAATTTTCTTTTGGATTGTCTTCAAAAACAACAATAACATGATTTTCTTTTGTTTTTAGAATTTCAACTGCTGATTTTGTGATTGCTTTTGCGTATTCATCTTTTTGTTCCTGAGTTCTTCCAGGATACATTGACACTGTAATCAAAGGCATGAGAATTAAAATTAGAATCAGGAATTTATTCTTTCAATAATCTGGTCTATACCCATATCTTGTACCGTAAGTGTATTCAGAACTGTGTGTCTTTTTGTAGAGGTATCCAGTTGCAAATCCAATTGCAAATCCTCCAATGTGAGCCATATATGCAACACCACCACCTGCAACACCAAAACCACCTATAAAAAATGGTAATAGGTTTTGAAATACTAACCAAAATGGCAAGAACCATCTTGCTTGAATGTGCATCATTCTCCAAAAGAATCCTAACATGAGAAAAGTCGTAATTCTTACTCTAGGAAATATTGCCAAGTATGCACCAAGTACACCAGATATTGCACCTGATGCACCAACTGCAGGAATAGAACTTGTAGGATCAATTACAATATGAGCTAAACCTGCTCCAACTCCCCATGCAAGATAAATTAAAAGAAATTTTGCTTTACCAAATTTTAATTCAATGTTATCACCAAATATCCACAAAAATAACATGTTACCACCCAAGTGCATCAAACCACCATGCATAAACATAGAACTAAGTAATGAAAAGTATGGAGTGTCAGGACATGAGATTCCAGGTTGGATCATTGATGAGAAACCAGTAATACAACTAGGAACTGCTCCCCATTCAAAAAACATCAAAGCAG
Source organism: Candidatus Nitrosopumilus sp. (assembly GCA_016125975.1). Lineage (GTDB taxonomy): Archaea > Thermoproteota > Nitrososphaeria > Nitrososphaerales > Nitrosopumilaceae > Nitrosopumilus. The sequence continues at coordinate 62,057 of JAEFCZ010000003.1, read as the reverse complement.
CTCTTGAATTAGAAAATTCCCAAAATTGCCCAGTAAAAGCTATTTCGTATAGAAATACTGCAACGTTAATTATGATTAAACCAATTGTTACTTTAGGTTTGAATCCAGGAGGGTGTGGATTTTCATCTCTTAATGGTAGCATTGTATGTTTAGCTTGAACAAAATTTGTATAATAACATTTTTTAATTTTAAATTTGTTGAAATCTATTAGTCAAAGACACATTATGAGAAAAATGACATCATAGATAAACTTGAAAATTTAATATCAAATATTTTCAGATAATCCTGATTTATCAATTATGTAAGAAAATGAGTGTTCTTCTAATGCAGAATAGATTTTTCCATTAAATTTTGATGAATTTTTTGTTAGATGTATTTTGAAATGAGTAAATGGATCAATTGCACTTTTCATATTTTCAATTTCTTTTCCTTCTATATTTCTAATCATATTAGTAACTATTATTGGAGTTTTTTTCGATATGGCAAAATTAGATAATTCATGCATATATTTCATGAATAGAAAATTTTTTTCAAAAACAGATTCATCTTTTTTGTATTCATATGAGAATAAGTCAGTAATATTATCAATTACAATTAAAGAGAAATTTTCATTGATATCTTTAATTGAGGAAATTTGTTCAGAAGTATTTGTTAATCTTGAAACTGTAATCTTTTTAAGAAAATCTAATTGATTTTTAGATTCTTTCTGAATTTCTAAAATTCTTTCAGGTCTGAATCCGCCTGTTGTATCAAAATAAAGAACATTGCCTCCATTTTTGATAGAATTCATCGATAATTGTAATAGTAGTTGGGTTTTTCCCATTCCATTCTTTCCAAAAATATCTACGATAACACCATCTGGAATTCCTCCAGATAGGGATTTGTCTAACTTTTCTAAACCAGTTGAAATCATTTGTATTATTATTAGAAAAAGAAGAAAAAATTTAAGGAATTTCAATTTTCTCAAAGGAGGTAAGGCTTTTATTCTAGAGAACAAAGTTGCAAATCAAGTGAACAATTAGTGTCTCAATCAAATAGTGCAAAAAGACCTCTAACAACTCTTCAAAAAAGTACAAAGAAGAAAGTTACTGTAAGACTGAAAAATGAAGTCGAATACAAAGGAAAAATGGATAATGTAGATTCCTATATGAATTTGATCATGACAGATGCTGAAGAATTACACGAAGGAAAAACTATTGCAAACTATGGAAGAGTTATCGTAAGGGGTAACAACGTTTTATTCATCAAACTAGAAAATGAACTCTAGTAGGTAGTGAATTTTATGACTAACAATTTTCTATTTACATCTGAATCAGTAACAGAAGGACATCCAGACAAGATTTGTGATAATATTTCAGATGCATTTTTAGATGAATTTCTTAAACAAGATACAGAATCACGAGTTGCAGTTGAAACAATGGTGACTACAGATTTTGTAGCAGTTTCAGGTGAAGTTACATCCAAGGCAAATTTTGATAAAAAAGCTCAAGAAGAACTTGTCAGAAAAACTATTCGAGAAATTGGATATGATAATAAAGATTTGATGTTTGATACAGAATCTTGTGAAATAACTTTACGTCTTCATTCACAAAGTCCAGATATTAGTCAAGGAGTGACAGCTACTAAAGAAAAAGAACAAGGAGCAGGGGATCAGGGATTGATGTTTGGATATGCTACTAATGAAACAGAAGAGCTTATGCCAATGCCCATATTACTATCACAAAAACTTGCACAAAAACTATCTGAAGTAAGAAAAAACAATACACTTCCATGGGCAAGACCAGATGGAAAAACTCAGGTTTCTGTAAGATATGAAAACAATAAACCAACAAAAATTGATACCATAGTGGTTTCAACACAACATGCACCAGAAATTTCTCAAGAAGAGATTTCAAGAGAAATCATTGACAAAGTAATCAGACCAGTATTAGGAAACCTTTGGAATGATGATATTAAAATTCACATCAACCCAACTGGAAAATTTGTAATTGGAGGTCCACATGGTGATGCAGGACTTACAGGAAGAAAAATTATTGTAGATACCTATGGAGGATTTGGACGACATGGTGGCGGAGCTTTTTCAGGCAAGGATCCATCAAAAGTAGACAGATCTGCATGTTACATGTGTAGATATATTGCAAAAAATTTAGTTGCAGCTGGTTTAGCAGATAGATGTGAAGTTCAACTTGCTTATGCAATTGGTGTTGCAGAACCTGTTTCACTTTATGTTAATACATTTGAAACCAATAAAATTCCAGAAAATCAGATCGAAGATTTAGTCAGAAAGAATTTTGACATGAAACCTTCAGGAATTATTTCACAATTAGAACTAAAGAGACCAATTTACAAAAAAACTGCATCATATGGTCATTTTGGAAGAAATGAGCCAGAATTTACATGGGAAAAGACAGACAAGGTAGAAGCACTAAAGCAAGGCTCCGGTCTTTAACAATTCCTGAATTGATTGAAATTTAGTTTTAGATAAATTACTAAGTTTCTTATGATTTCCAACAAAGCTTCCAATTAGAATATTTAGATCATCTACACCATAATCAAATTTTGAATTAGTTATTGCGAGATTATATGCATCCTCAATATCAACATGATGAAGTTTAGTATTTCTCTTTTGTAAGAATAATTTAATATATTTTTCAAATGAAATTATTTCTGGTCCAACAAGATCTATTATTTTATTGTCAAATTTTTTGTTAGTAATAGACTGGAAAATTAATTTTGTAACATCATCTATGAAAATTGGTTGTATAGAGTATTTCCCAGAACCTGGAATGATAATTTTTTTCTTTTTAATGGATTTCTTTAGATATTTTGTGAAGGGATCACTCTTACCTACAATATATGATGGTCGAAAAATAGTATAGTTAATTTTTGAATTAATTATAGATTTTTCAGCCTTAAATTTTGAAATAAAATATCCTGATGAGGTATTAGAAGATACACCAAGCCCACTTGTATAAACTAATTTTTTGATTTTTGCTTTTTTAGTTAAATCAGTAATTTTTTGGGTTAATTGAACATTAATTAATTCATAATCAGTTTTTGTAGATTGTTTTCCAATACCTATAAGATGAATCAAAGCATCAGAATTTTTAATCTTAGGAAAAAGGACTTTTTGTTCATAATTCTTGGAAATAATTTTAGTTTCATTTTTGAATGATTTGAAATTTTTTCTAGATATTGAAATTAGATGAATATTTTTTTCAGACAAATACTTACGGAGATTTTTTGCTACAAACCCATTTGCGCCAGTGATTACTATTTGAAGCGGTTTGCCCATAGGAATTTCAAGTAGTTTTTTATTTTAAATCTATTTGGAAAATAAAAAATGGTAAACAAGAGTTAATACAGTAAAATGAATACATCAATTTGTGGCAGAAGAAAAAAAGTTGAGAACTGGATATACAACAGGAAGTTCTGCTACTGCAGCATCAAAAGCAGCATTATTATCAATTATCAAACAACAACAAATAGAAGAAATTGAAATTATCTTACCTAAAAAATCCACCATCATGATTCCTGTAAATTCATGTAAATTTGAAAAAAACAAGGCAAAATGTTCTGTAATAAAAGATGGTGGAGATGATCCAGATGTCACACATGGTGCAGAGATCATAGTTGAACTAACATTCAATGACAACAAAAATCAAATTGAAATTGATGGTGGAGAAGGAATAGGCATAGTAACTAAACCAGGTTTAGGTTTAGAAATAAACAAACCAGCTATTAATCCAGTTCCCAAAAAAATGATCATAGAGAATCTCAAAGAAATAGGTGAAGATATCCTAAAAGAAAAAGGAATTAGAGTTGTAATATCAGTTCCAAAAGGAAAAGAATTAGGACCAAAAACAGATAATCCCAGGATAGGCATTAAGGGTGGAATTTCAATTTTAGGTACAAGTGGAATTGTAATTCCATTTTCAACTGCATCATATGCTGCATCAATTAGACAAAACTTGGATGTTTCAATTGCAATGGGAAATGATACAGTTGTGTTAACAACTGGAGGAAGAAGTGAAGATTTTGCAAAAAAGATCGTAGATCTACCAGAACATTGTTTTGTGCAAATGGGAGATTTTTCTGGATATACTATACAACAATGTGGTAGAAAAAATATCAAAAAAGCATATGTTGTTGGATTTATTGGAAAACTTGCAAAGATGGCAGCAGGGGTAAAACAAACTCATGTAAAAGGTTCAAAAGTAGATATGAATTTTCTAGCAGAGTTAGCAAGAAAAGTTGGGGCTAATGAGGAAATTATTAAAAGTGTCAAAAAAGCAAATACAGCAAGACATGTTTCAGAAATTATTCAAGAAAATAATGTAGATGGGTTTTTTGAATTAATTTGTAGTGAAGTGTATAAACATATGCGAAAACATAGTGAAGAAAAAGTTCCAATTGATGTTATATTATTTGATTTTGAAGGAAATATCTTAGCAAGAGAGCAAGAGTAAGGTATTTTATTAAATCAACAAAGTTTTGATTATGGAAAAAATTTCAGTTCTTGCAATAACAAAAAATGGCATCAATATTGGTCAAAAACTTAAAGAACTTTTTCCAGAATATACTGTCTTTGCACCCTCTAAATTTTCCAATCAAAATGAATCAATTACATGGTATTCTGAGCCTACATCAGAGAAAATTGTTGAACTTTTCAAGAATAATGATGCTTTAATCTGTCTATTTTCATTAGGTGCAGTAATTCGACTAATTGCACCTCATCTTAAAGATAAGAAGACGGATCCTGCAGTAATTGTGATTGATGATAAAACAAATTTTATAATTAGTGTATTATCTGGACATATAGGTGGAGCAAATGAACTTACTGAAAAAATTGCTATAAAATTACAAGCACAACCAGTAATTACTACAGCTGCTGATGTAAACAAAACTATTGCAGTTGATTTGGTTGGAAGGGATTTTGGTTGGAAGATAGAAGATGATTCAAATGTTACTAAAATTAGTGCGCACATGGTAAATGAAGAATCAATAGGAGTTTTTCAAGATACAGGAGAAAGAAATTGGTATAAACAATTACCAAAAAATGTTTCATTGTATAACACAATAGAAGAATTGAATAATTCAAAATCTAAAGCAAATTTAATAATTTCAGATAAAATCATTGAAAAAGATATAGTATCTGAGTCAGTTATTTACAGACCATCAAGTTTGGTAATAGGAATAGGATTACATTGGGACACATCAAAAGAGACTATCAAAGAAGGGATTAATGATTGTCTAGAAAAATTCAAACTTAGTTCAAAATCAATAGCAAAATTAGTTTCTATAAAAAAACCACAAGATGTACAAGGATTAATAGATCTTGGAAAAGAGATGGGAATCCCAGTGGAATATGTTAAGAGAGAAGATTTAGCTAAAGTTACAGCACCTAATCCTTCAGATACTGTAAAAGCATTTGAAGGAACAGCTAGTGTTTCAGAGGCAGCAGCAATTCTAGTCTCAAATGGAAAATTAATTGTAGAAAAGCAGAAATTCCCACCAAATTTGACTATAGCCATAGCGAGGATTGAGAATTGAAACGTGGATTATTACTAATTGATAGAGGAAGCAGAGAAAGAGAAGCATCTGAAGAATTAGAGACAATTTGTGCGGGAATCAAGGCTAAAGGAGACTATGTTTTTACAGACTATTGCTTTTTAGAGGTAGAACCGCCATTCATTGAAGACGGTATTTCAAAATGTCTCAAAGAAGATATCGATTCATTAACCATAGTACCATATTTTCTATACCCAGGAAAAAAAGTCAAAATTGCAGTAACTGATGTAATGAAATTACAAAAAGATACAGAAGTGAAATTTCTAATAACCAAACCAATGAGTATGCATAAAACTTTAGTTGATATTGTAGAAAATAGAATCACAACTACTCTAAAAGAAAATAACATTACATTATCTAACAAAGATGTAGATGTAATGATAATTGGTCATGGAAGTAAGGATCCTAATGCACAAATGTCATTAAACTATATTGTAGATGAACTAAAAGATTCTTACAGGAATGTTAGTCGTTGCTGGTTAGAGATAGAACAACCAGATATTTTTGAAGGAATTAAAAAATGTGAAAAAGACCAACCAAAAGTATTGATAATTGTATTTTATTTCTTACATGAAGGAGCACATGTTAAAACCGATATTAATAATGATTTGATTCCAGCTTTGAAAAACTCAAATCTTAAAGAGACATTTATTACAAAACACATTGGAACAGATGAAAAAATTATTGATTTGATTATTGAAAGAGCAAGAGAGGTAGAAGATGCAAACTGAAAAAGGTCAATCAATTGAAGATGCAAGTATGCAAATGATTGAAGATGAAATTGAATCTCACTCATACGATGAAAAAGAATGGCCAATTGTAAGAAGAATCATTCATTCAACAGCAGATTTTGATTTTGTAGATAAGAATAAGATAATTTTCCACAAAGATGCAATTGAAAGTGGGATGAAAGCTCTGAAAAGTGGTTGTAGCATAGTAGTTGACGTTAATGGAGTTATTGGAGGTCTCAATAAACAGAACCCAAAAGATTTCGGAAATGAAATTATTTGTAATATTTCTAAACCTGAAATTATGGAATTGGCAAAAAAGGAAGGTAAAACCCGCTCTCAGGTATCAATGAGGGCTGCAAAATCAGATATTGATGGGGGAATTGTAGCCATAGGAAATGCACCCACCGCCCTACAAGAAGTGATAAAAATGGTAAAAGAAGGAATTGTCAAGCCTGCTTTAATCATAGGCATTCCAGTTGGTTTCATTTGTGCTGCAGAATCAAAAGAAGAGTTATCCAAATTAGAAGAGGCACCATTTATCACAAATTTGGGTCGAAAAGGTGGTAGTTCTTCAGCTTCTGCAATTATAAATGCAATTTTCAAATTAATCCGTTTAGAATCAACTTCTTGAATATTTTACACAGTTTTTAACAAAATCCCTTGCATAATGGGAACTATCAAAATAAAGATGTCCATATGATGCAAGAGAATTATAATGAATCAATCCGTCTTTGTGGTTTTTTATTCCATCACCAATATCTAGTTCATAAGCAAATTTTGAATCTGAGGAAATGGACTCTAGTTTTGAGTAATGAAATTCATGACCTTGAACATTATGAGATTTTTCAGAAATTACTGAATGCTTAATTTTTCCTTTAGTATAGTTGAGTTTCATTTTTTTTGTCATAAGAGTTTCTGCATCAAAAAGACCTACCATTTTATGTTTTTTATTTTCTGACAAAATAGATTTTGTTAGATACATCAAGCCACCACATTCTGCATATATCGGAAGATTATCTTCAGCAAAATTTTTGACTAGTTTTTTCATAGTTTGATTTTTTGCTAGTTTAGATCCTAAAATTTCTGGAAATCCACCACCAATGTATAACCCATCACATTTTGGAATTTTTTTATCATTTACAGGACTAAAGAATTTTAATGATGCTCCTTCTCTTTGGAGAGATTCTAAATTATCACGATAATAGAAATTAAATGATGTATCTAATGCTACTGCAATTGTTATTTTTTGTTTTTTATGAGGAAGTTTAGAGATTTTTGGTAATTCAGATGTAGTTTTTAGAATTTTTATGATTTGATTAATATCTAAATTTTTTGAGATTATTTTTGATATTTTTTGTATTTTATTGTATAGTGTTTTATTATTCAGAGTAGACAACAATCCCAGATGTCTTGATTCTAAACTAAGGAGTGGATCTTTTGGTATAACCCCAATTATAGGAAGTTTAGTTTTTTGTAAAGCCTGTCTACACAGATTTTCATGTTTTTTACTGCCTATTTTGTTAAGAATGATACCAGAAATTCTGGAATTTTTATGAAATTTTTGAAATCCTAAAGCAGTTGCTGCAATAGAACGAGCAGTTTTGCTTGCATCAAGTATCAGTATTACAGGGGATTTTGTTATTGTAGCTACATGATGAGTACTAGCGTAGTTTGTACTACCATCAAACCCGTCATAAAACCCCATTACACCTTCAATAACAGATACATCTGATTTTGAGTTGGAGATGAAACTAGATAATAATTGATTTTTTCCCATTAGCCAAACATCCAAGTTAAATGATTCATTTTTTGAAATACTAGAAAGATAACCTGGATCGATGTAATCAGGACCAACTTTGAAGGGTTGAACAGAGTATCCTTGTTTTTGAAGTGCATAAATTATTGAACAAGTGATGGATGTTTTTCCAACTCCACTACTGGCACCTGCTAATACAATTCTAGGAATTTTCAATTGTATGAATACTATTATTTTTTTATTTAAATCGATGTATTTTCTAAATACTCAATGTTTTTAGTTAGATAATAAAATTGGATATTATGAGTAGTGGTTTAACTATTGTCTATACAGGAAAAGGTAAAGGGAAAACTACCGCAGCATTAGGACTAGCATTAAGAGCAACAGGTTATGAAAAGAAAATTTGCATGATCCAATTTATCAAAGGTTCATGGCATTATGGGGAGATGGATTCATCAAAAAAACTCGAACCAGAATTTGAAATGATTGCAGTTGGGAAAGGATTTGTGGGAATAATTGATGATAAAAATCCAAAAGAAGATCATGAAAAAATTGCAAAAGAAGCAATAAGAATTAGTAATGAAAAAATTCAATCAGGAAAATATGACATAGTTATTTTGGATGAGATAAATTACGCAGTAAACTTGAATCTAATTTCTGTGAATGAAGTATTAGAAATGATAAAATCAAAACCAAATGACGTAGATTTGATTTTAACAGGAAATTACGCTAAAGAAGAAGTAATAGAAATCGCGGATCTAGTCACAGAAATGAGGGAAATTAAACATCCATTTCAGAAAGGAATCAAGGCAAAAGAAGGGATTGATTTCTAGCCAGCAACATTAATTTACGCAATCAAGAGTTTTAGAAGAAATGTCTACAGAAGTTCAAGAAATGCCTGAACAAGGAGAGATTGTTCTTGCTACAGTCACTAAAGTGATGGACCATGGAGCATATGTCACTTTAGATGAATATGATAATTTACAAGGATTTTTACACATTTCTGAAATTGCTCCAGGTTGGATCAGATCAGTAAATAGATTTGTCAAAGACGGAGAGAGAAAAGTTCTTCTTGTGAAAAAAGTAAATCCTCAACGTGGAGATATTGATTTATCATTAAAACAAGTTTCAAAAGATCAAAAGAAACAAAAATTAAAAGAAGTAAAAAAATTTGAAAAAGGTAAAACATTATTACAAAATGTTCAAGAAAAAGCAAAATTATCTGATGACGATGTTGAAAAATTAGAAGACAGTATTTATTCAAAATATGATTCAGTTTATGATGCATTCATAGAAATTGGTAGAAATGGAATAAATTCAGTAAAAGAACTAAAAATTCCAAAGAAAACAGCAAGTGTGATTGAAGAAATTTGTGGCAAAATAAAACTTCCTTCAGTTGAAATTAGAGGCATAATGGAAATTACTAATTCAAAATCTGATGGAATTGAAATTATTAAGAAAACCCTGTTAGATGAATTAAAGAAAGATTCAACAATAGACATCACATATTTAGGTGCACCAAAATATAGATTATCTATAACTTCAGAAGATTTCAAGTCTGCTGAAAAGTCATTAAAACCAATAATTGCAGATATTCAATCCAATATAGAAAAGAAAAAAGGTTCATTCAAATTTACAAGAGAAGAGTCAAAGAAATCTAGAGAAAATTAAAATGAGATTTCAATTAAGAAAATGTACAAAGTGTAATCAATATACACTAAAAGAAAAGTGTCCAAAGTGTAATGAACAAACTAATTCAGCTCATCCTGCAAAATTTTCACCAGATGATAAATACATGAGATACAGATTAGCTGAAAGATATAATTAAAAATTAATTTTGCAAAACATAATCTTTGTTAATTTCATAAACTAAAACGGCTGTAATTGGTCCACCATTTCCCAAATCAAGACTTGAGGATGAATAAACTAATTTGAAAGGACCATTTTCATCATTTGGGAATTTGATGTCTTTTACATAAATTCCAGTGTAGCCATGTTGATATTCAAAAGATTGTTGATTTGTTTGGAAATTAACATAAGAAGCTAAACTAAATGGTAACATTTTACCAAGTAGAGTGTCATTCCAAAAATAATTTGTTCCACTAATACCATCAGTATGAAGATAATCATGCAGTGGTTTTTCTGCAATTCTCATAAACCACTGTTTTTTGGATTCATCCCCACCACCACTTAAGAAATAGATAGGTTCTCCATTACCTCCATTAACAGATAATCTTTCTGCGGCCACAAAAATCACAAAATAATCAGCACCTAACTCTTGGAGTGATTTCCAACTTTCAATTGGAGTATCTAAAAGAATTTCAGCAGTGTTTTTGATTTTTATGGAATCAATTGTAGAGTTATCAGTTAGAGTTGCTCTTTCAGCTTTAGTTTGTATCCAATACCCATAATCCCACCATGATGCAATAACAGAATTTTCAGGAGTATTATTCTTAATCCACTCTAGAGAATCATTCCAATCACTATGACTTATTTGAAATTGTGTGCCACCATTAAGTATTGTAGGAGGGGCATCAGTCAATGCAAAAATTGTTGAGTTTTCAGGGAAAAATAATGGAATTATTAGTAACAAAGCTAATCCAAATACAAAAGATAGTTTTAATGAAAGATTTTTGAGTTTGTTGATTTCATTTTTTGTAGAAAAAAATTCTTTAAGTAAAATAGAAATTCCTAAGGAAGATAAAATGATTATTGATATAGATGCAAAAACTTCCAATCGGATAAATGCTGAACTAATATAGACACCACTTAAACCAAGTATCAAAGAAAAGGAAATCATATCATTTTTAATTTGAATAGATCTTTTCGTACTTTTCAAAAGTAACCATATTCCTATTCCAGCAAAAATCATTAGAATTGAATGGAAAAGAAAAGATTGTTGAATTGATGTTGTTGCATGTTCAGCAACAGAATCCACTAAAGGATCTGTTGTTGTTAAAAATGGATTAATTGCATTAAGATATCTGTAAGAAGGAAGATGTATGATGTTTGAATCACTACTTTGTATAAGAAATACTGAACCAATTATTATAATAGCAGCCAAAAAGAATAATCCATTTCGTGTTTTAGAATTTTGATTACTTTTGGTTTGGATTGCTATGCAACAAACAAGAAAAATTGTAGGTACAATTAAAGAAACACCTCCTAAACCTAAAACAAAATCTGTTCCTAATCTTTCAAATCCAAGAGAGGTAACGAGTGTGGAAATTGTAAACACGGGAATAGACCAAATTAGAAATCTATGATCTGTTCTCAGGAAGGGTAATGTTAAGAAGAAAACACCTAATGGTATAATAAAAAATTGATTTCCTCCCCAAGCAGATAGTCCAAATGCGATAAAAATTCCAGCACCAACAAGTTTTGATAGTGCAATTTTGTTATTTTTTGAGTAAATTCCACTTAAAAATAGATAGACACCTAAAAGTCCAAAAAATATTCCTAATGGTTCTGATTTGAACCAACCTATTTGTCCACGAATGATTATAGGTAAAGAAATTGAAAAGAATAATGCAGACAGTAATCCAGCAGTGGTTCCACCAATAACCCTAGTTAATGCAAAAATTACTATGCAGGTTAAAGAACCAAAAATAATTGGAAATAAAATTGTAAAATCATATAGATCTCCCCCTCCACCAAAAACCCAATAAGTAGTGGCTGCTGTTAAGTGAAGCATAACCTGAGAAGTTTCAGATATGTTTCTTCCAGTTGGATACCAACTTAAATCATCATTCCATTTGAAATATTCATCAATTCCATTTTCAACAATGAATTGTGTTGCTCTATAATTGAAAAAAGGATCAAATTCATGTAATTCCCATCCAAAATCTGCAGGTTGGGATCTAATTAAAAATGAAACAGAAAAGGATAATGCAAGAATTCCAATTATTAGTAGGTGACTGAATTTTAAATCAAATTTTCCAATAGAAAGTAGTGATTGACTAAAATCCACATTTTTTAACAGTTATTTGTGCTTATTACACTTTATGTAAAATTCTAATTTTCAAAAATTTGTCTTTATTGTGGAGCATATTTACCAGTCAATCTTGTTTCAGCAACAATATGATCTTTTATAGAATTTTCAAGTTCAGTTTTAGTTGAACCTTTAGTTAGATCAAGATTTGTATCAAGTGCATATAATTTGAAAATATAGGTATGTTCTTTATCTGGAGGTGCAGGTCCACCATAACCAATTTCTCCAAAATCGGTTTCACCTTCAATTGATTTCTCAGGTATAGAATTTTCGTTTATTGTTTGCACATCTTTAGAGATGTTCCATAAAACCCAATGAACCCAAACTTTTCCAACAGCACCCATTGCATCAGGATCATCCATGATAAGAGCCAATGATTTTGTTGATTCTGGAATATCACTTATGGTTAATGAAGGGCTGATATTTCCATTTTTGTAACCAAATTTTTTTGGTATTACTTCACCATTTTTAAAAGATGGACTTTCTAATTTCATATCACTATATTGGTTTTCAAGCCTAAAGTTAAATTTTTCTAAGATTCCAAAATTATTTTATCATTAGAAAAAGAAAGTATAGAGCCACCAACTTGTTTGATTTGTTTTTTTAATTCCTTATCCATTGTGCCAATTATGGATTTATGGGATTTTGTAAATTCTAGTAATTCTTTATCTGCAAATGAACCTGTTAATTGAATTGTTTTTAGATTTTTAATAAAATTTAATGTTTTATCAATATCATGTTTTTTTTCAGGAATTGTATACAATTTTTGTAATTCTGTTTTTACAACTTCGGGTACAACAAAAGAAATTGTACCTATTTCTACATCAAGATTATCAATATTTTTAATTCGTTTAGTAGCAAGATTGATTAGAAAACTAGTATCACAGATTACTTCAACCAACTATTCCTGCACCAATTAATCGCCATCTTTCATCAATTCTTCTACTTAGTGCTACATTTCCACCTTCAAAAATACAAGCAGGTCTTCTTAACTCGATTTCTACATTTTCAGATTTTACTTTAGATACTTTACCTAATAATGGCGCAGTTCCAATATTTACTCGAAGTAATTCTCCTGATTGAATTGGTTGAACTTTAATATCTTCAGTGGTTCCTACTGCAGAATCAAATAAGGTTACATCTAGTTTTAGATGAGTAGAATTTTCAGGTAATGTTCCTGGTTTTCCAATAACTGAACCAATGAATGAATCACTTCTAGTCATTGAAGGATCGAGTTTTGTACCTATTGCAACTAACCCTCCAGGTTTTACTGATTCACCAATTCCTGCAGCAGTACCTAGAGAAGTAATCTCTGTTACTAATGGTTCGTAGACTTTTTTCTTTTCATTTAAAATTCCAGGTTTAATTTCAATTTCATCACCAATATTAAAAACTCCTTGAGTTAGACTTCCACCAATAACTCCTCCTTTGATATTTTTTAATTTAGTACCAGGTTTGTTTACATCAAAAGAACGTAAAACGTGCATAACTGTATCTTGCTTCTCATCTCTATCAGGAGTTTTGATGCTGGATTCTATAGAACCAATTAATGCATCAACATTCAGACCAGATTGAGCTGAAATTGGAATAATTGGTGCTTTTGCAGCATGAGTTCCTTTTACAAATTTTGTGATATCTTGATAATTTGCAAGTGTTTCTTTGTAAGATAATAGATCAACTTTATTTTGGACAATTACTATTTGTTGAATTCCAAGAGTTTGAAGTGCTAGGAGATGTTCTTTTGTTTGTGGTTTTGGAACCTTCTCATTTGCTGCAACTAATAACAAAGCGCCATCCATTAATGTAGAACCAGATAACATATTTGCCATCAAACTTTCATGTCCTGGACTATCAACAAAACTAACAACTCGAGATAATTCACTTTCTTTTCCACAATTATTACATTTTGGAGTTGTGGAATATCCTAAAGGTTCTTCACAGCTTTTACATTTGTAAAATGCTGCATCAGAATAACCAACACGAATTGTAATTCCACGTTTTAACTCCTGACTATGAACACTTGTCCATGAGCCAGTTAATGCTTGAATTAGAGTGGTTTTTCCATGATCTACATGTCCTGCAGTTCCAATGTTAACACATGGTTGGTATCCATATTTTTTGATGTACCAATCAGGAAGCGTCTCTCTCCAATGCATGAGTCAAAATGTAGAATCGGTATATGTTAAGTTATTCTTTTTTATCTTCAGTTTTTTCTTCTGTAGAATTAGTTGTTTCTTCAGCAGGAGCTTCAACAGGTAATTCTCCATCAAATTTACAATTAATCTGATAGATTTCTTCTGAAACAGTATTTCCTCGCATTAATTTTCTTACTCTTTGTCCTTTTTCAGCTGCTTGTAGACCTACTCCTTTAGAAAGTAGAACATATTTTCTTGCAGCTCCATGAATATCATTTCTCATTGGAACACCAGATTTGTCACTACCTCCAGTAAGTTTTAGTTTTCCACTTAAACCAACAACAGAAGCATCAGTTTCATGTCCCATTTCAAGACCTAAAAGTGGATTAGCATCGCTATCTTTTAGCTCTTTTGACATTGATTTTCCTTTTGTATCTGAAATGGTAATCTTGAAGTTTGCCAAGTATTCGAAAAAAATCTAAAACGACTAATTAACCTTTGGACATTATTTTTAAATTAATAATAACAAAGTACAGCATGGCAGAAGATATTCGATGTCCTAAATGCGATAATAAGATGGTAGATATACAAGCCTGCCATATGTTTTGCCCAAATTGTGGTTCACACCTAGATTGTTCAGATAAAGGAAATTATTGGTAATTTACAATCCAGGTCTATCAGGAATATATTCAGAGGACATATTGATTGCCTGATCTTTCATTATTTCAATATACGTATCATAATCAGCTTCAAAATTACAATGAGGACATTTTACATTTGTAATTTTGTCATCTAGTATTGCAACCTTTTCACATTCAGGACATTTTGCATCCATATACTAATCTCTTGATTAAGATATTTAATTATAGTTAATGAATATGGTTCAAGCGGAGTTAGTTTAGTCTGGTATGACGTCAGCTTCCCAAGCTGAAGGCCGTGGGTTCAAATCCCACACTTCGCACTATATCTCTCGAATTGCTTGTTCTATTATTCCTCTATCAGGAGCTTTAGGAAAATATTTCAAATAACTTTTGAGATCATCCTTTGCATCCTCATTTTTATTTTGTTTTTCTCTAAGATAAGCACGGTTTTTGTAGATTTTTGCAGAACGTTTTGGATTGATTTCTATTGCTTTTGTGTAGAAATCTTCGGCTTTTTCAAATTGATTTGTCTTAAGATAAAAATTGCCTAGACCATTATAGGTAAGATAAGATTTACCATTAATTTTCAAACATTTTTCATAGAATTTGATACATTCAGAAGATTTTTGCTCATTCATCATAGTACCTAAAAGATGAAGTGCGTTAGAATTGTTTGGATAAAGTTCAATTGCTTGTTTTAATGAATTGATTGCTTCAGAGAAATTTTTCAGAATATTTTGTCGTTCAGATTCAAAACATAATCTATTTGATTTATCAAATGAATCATTTTCAAGTTTAACAGAAGATAGAATATCTGCTGGAGCTAATATTATCAATAGTTTTCCTTCCTCAGACCATTCTTTTTCAAAAATATCTTCAGGAATTGCACCTTCTTGCATTTCTCCTTCTTGATTTCCTTTCTGAATATAATGTAGAATTGTCTTTTCTTCATCATTGTAACCAGTAATAACAGAAGCATGTTGAGTAACTTCTGGGATACCTGGAAGAATAACAATTGGAGGAATTCCAGAATCAATAATTTTTTTTAATTCATTTAAAGAAGAATGCACAATTTTGCATGATAACCCATGTCTTTCAGCAGATTCTATTCCTTCAATTAGTATACTTCCACTAAATCCTGAATATTTTTTTGCAGTTTCAATTGCTTCACTCATTGGTAAATCAATATTCCAATATTTAGATACCACATTAACAGGCAATGGAAGGCAAATGTTTTCTTCTTCAACTAAAGGTAAAAGTAGTTCATGTTCTTCTTGTGTCATGCATTATCGTGATTCAAGAGTAATTAAAATCATTCACAGTAAACAGAATTTTTCGATTAAATTATTTCCATCTAAACTCATTTCAGGATGGAATTGAGTTCCAAAAATTGGTTTTTCTTCATATTGAATAATTTCATATTTACAATTACTTGATTCTCCTAGAGGAATTAATTTTTTGGGCAGTTTAGATATTTCAAAACCATGACTTTCAAAAACAGATAGTTCATCATTAGAAATAGGATTATCTTTCAATACATGAACAGTTTCATATCCTTTTTGAAGAGAATGGCTTTTCTTAATTGTCCCTCCTAAAGCTAGAGCTAAAATTTCTGCACCATAACAGATACCAAGTAATTTAGAATTATTTTTGATAGAATAATTTACGATTTTAGAATTTATTTCATTGATTTTTTTTTCATTTTTTCTTCTTCCAGATAAAATAAAAGAATCATAATCAGATAATGAATTTAGATCAAAAGTGTTTGGAGTTTGTATTTCAAATGAAATATTTTTTTGAGTAAGAAAATCAGTTAGATTTTTTGTGTAAATGGAACCATTATCTACAACCAGAAGCAATTAACTGCCTACCTCAATTGAGACATAATGAATCTCAGATATACCATCTTTGACAAATATTGTTCCAATGTTGAGGTTGTTCTCGTCTTGCCACATGAATACTCTATCACTTCTTGGTTTTACAAAGTCATCAATGAATTGTGACAGGAATTCTACAGTTTCTTCACGATCGTTTTCAGTAAAGAAGAATAGCTCTCCCTCGTTAAATGATAACGGAATCTGAATTGATGTAGGTTCTGAAACAGTAATTTCATTTTCCTCAAATACTTTCTTTATGATTTCGATTCTATCGTCTCTATCCAATTCAACATAATCAACATCAGCAACAGTAACAGAACCTGTTACACCTGAAACTTTCTTTAGATAAGCTTCAAATGCTTTTTCTTGAGTGTCACCCAACCCAACAAAGTATTCTCCATTAAATGCGGCACCTACTGCTGCAATTGTACCTAATTGTGCAACTACACCACCAGCACCAGCAGTATAAACTGGAATAAAGTAAACATCATGGGCACCGACGCGATATAAGATATTATCACCAATTCTTGGATTTCTCAATAATGTCTTTAACTGTGCAAATTCAGGGTCTCTATCAAGTGCTTCCCTAACTGCAGTTGGGCCAATTAATTTTGTTGTAGAATTTAATGGAACTTCATAGAACTGCAAATCTCCCAAGTTAGTAAGATCATTTTCAACTACCATATATCCAGCAAGGTTTCTTCCTTGTGAACCTCGTAATTCTAATGATAAGAGTCCCAAGAATTCAGTTTGTTCAAATCCAGGAGGTTTTGCTTGAACATAATAGGTATCAAGACCTCGTGGGATTTCATAAAATTCATTTGCTTGAATAAAAGTTTCAGCATTTGTCACATGATAAACATTGTACATTTCTGTTTTCCAATTGAATAATTCAACAGGATATCTGATTTGTTCTTCTAACCAAGTAGGCATTGGTTGGAATTGTTCAGAATACTGACTTGAAAACATTTCTGTAAAGAAATCATCTCCTGTTTTCAACAATTGAATATCACCGTTGTACGAATCAACTAGGGCATATCCTACTAGACGTAGGTATGGATTTCCAACAGACCATGGAACATCTCTAGTATCAAATCCAATAATTAATGGAATTAACCAATACGAGTTTTCTCCGTCAGTTACAGGAAGTGAATCTAGTTCTTTATTAAATAAGTCATAGAGGAAATACGGATACAGTGTTTCCATTCTGTCATGTACATCTTTGTATCTCATTATATGAACAGATTCTCCTGGAAATGAAAGTAAGAAGTTTGGCTCAAATATCCAACTTAGTGGTGGTGAAACATCTAATCCTCCTAATCCAGAATACGATACACCGCCAAGTTCTGCACTATCAGAACCTCTGGAGTTTGGATAACCTGACCAAGTTTGCTCAAATAATCCACCTTCACCATAGTAAATTTCTCTTTGTTTGAAAAATTCTCCACTATCAACAATTTGTCCATCTGTAGCTTCCAAAGTAAGGAACCCCTCTGGAACATGCGTGTATACAAGATGTTCGTTATACCATCTGTTTTCAAGGCTAACAGATGTTGGAAGAATTGGCTTCATTGAAGCTGTCCAATACAAAGTATTGTTAAATCTAAGAATGTCATTATCTTCAAAGTCAACATATGGAATCAAACCAATTTCGGGTTTCAATTTGGCAAAAGCTGCTTCCCAGTCCCAAACTCGAATTACATCAAGTACATCACTATTTTGAGAAACATAATTTTTGATATTATTTGGGGAAACAGAGGTTAGTTGGACATCATGAATATTTTCTTGTACGTTATTTAGTTCACCTAAATATCGATTAACTCCAATTTGTTGAGCAGTGTATGGTCCCAAAAATTCAATCTTTTTTGCGTCTGCAATACTATTATTTACAGAAACAACTCCTGCAACAATTATTGCAATTGCAATAATTGTAAGTATTCTAATGTACACATCTCTCTTAAACATATGAGTTAGAACACGTGCTCTAATTCTATCAACTATTGAAAATGCAATTAATGCAAAACCAATTACAAGTGTGCCACCAATTACATATCTTGTATTATAATCAATTTGATCAGTAAAAAATAGATTAAATCCGACCCAGATTATTCCAATACCAATTATTCCTTCAATAGTTGAAACATAATTTAGATATCTAGGTTTACCTTCATTAGAGTCTTGAAGAAATGAAGTAATTACATTAATTATTCTATGTAATCCAACATACAAAACTAAACGTAATCCAATTGCTGCAAGTATTGGTGGAATCAAAATTACTAATGCAGGTATCATTGGAACAACATTTTCTGCTGCATAATTAGGATCAGCATCAGGAGTAACAAATGGTAAAGAGAATAGTTTTGGAAGATTTTCTATTCCAAGATAATTTCCACCAATAAATGACATTGCAGCAAATCCAAACATGATATTTGCAAAGAATGCACCAAAGAGGAAAATTTTGGTAACTTGCCAGATGGCAAATTGTGATGAGCTTAATTTGTAGTCTCTAAAACTTGGAACTACATTAGATATTGGTTGTTGACCACCTTTTCCTAAGAATCCAATTGCAGTATTAATGGCATACCAGAAAATTGAAGAACGTCCAGAAATATTTACACGAACTAAAGCAATTGCAGATAAAATAACAGTAGAGATAAGTGTGTAATAGAGAGGCTTTGAAAATTGATCGCCAAATTCAGTGAAATTCATTGATAAGATTACTGCCTGATTTCCTACAATTACAAAAATAACAATACCAATTATTGCAACAATACCTAATCTGATGTATTTTCCAGCATCAGGTGGGGGTGTCTGTTTATCAGTAGAGGCACTATACAAAATCAAGTTGAGTTAAGGTTTGGTAAATTAATGTCTTACCAGCAAAATTAGGCAATTGTTGCTAGTTTTTTACAGATCATGTAGGCTGCTGCAAATGTAGGAGTTGTGATTTTTTCATTATTGTAGGGTCCAAATTTTTTGTTTCTCAACTTAAATTCAATAGGGCAATTTGCAAGAATTTCTACAGGATCGTCACTAAGAAAAGATGAATCAGTGTATGCATCAAATTTTTCCAAGTCCTCACAATGAATTTTTGTGAGACCACTTTTACTATTAATCGATCCTGGCAATCTAAAAATCCTATGAATATCCATAGTTACATTAGGATCAATTTTGACACCAATTTTCTTTGAAACAGTTTGAAGAGTATTTTTAAAAGATGGATATTCATCTAGAGGATTTTTTACAAATGATGAAATAAGTTTAGAGCGATTTGATTTTGAACCAAAAAATTCTTTTGCAAATCGTCCTCTCCAACCTTTTTCATTAATGTCTGGAAAATCTGAACGATTTGGTTTGAATTTTTTCATTCCAAAAGTTTCAGGGATCATTCCATTAAACATAATATAATCAGTTAATTCTGATCTTTCTCGTGATCCTATTTTTTGGAATTGTGAATTATAAACATGGATATGAAACCCTTCATTTCCAGAAAAATAAACATGGATATTTTCTTTAGATATTACAAAATCATTTACTAAAACTTCAATTAACTTTTCTACTTGATTTTTTGATCCATTAATACAATTTAAACAAGGAAGTGATTTTTTTTCTAACTTTGTAGAATTACATTTTGTGCATTTGTCATAAGTTTTTGAGATTTCATTACAATCACTACATACAGCAACTGTATGATCTATTCTGCATGGTAGATTAAGATCTTTTGCATCTATATCAAAAATTAAATCTGCTTCTTTCCAGTCTTTTTCATTCATAGGGAGATTCGGAAATGTGTAATATCCATTTGAACAATATACATCAGATGGAATATTTTGCATAAATAATAGGTGTAATTCTTTGTCATTCTTAATTGAAAGATGACGAGTCATTCCTGAATTGAATTTTTGGTAACCAAATTCTCGTTCAGATGTGCGTTCAGGAACTTTAATCAGATCAAAATGTTCAAAATAGTATTTTTTGAATGAATCTTCTAAAAATTTTGTATCAGTTTCTTTCATTATTTCCTCTTCTTTCCGAATTGTAGTGGATTAATGATATTGTCACATTCTGATGTAGCGAAGCACAAATTTTGTGTTTTTAATTTTTCACATGATGGGCAAGAATATTTTGTACCACTTCCAGAAGTCCCGTTTAATTGATTTAGTTGGTAAAGAGTTACACGTTCATTATAATCAGGGGCATTTTTGAATAAAGGTGCAATTTGTTCCACTGATTGTCCTTTTGATAATAGAAATGTAGCTAACATGAATCTTCCAGAATGTGGTAAGTTTTCACCTTTCTCAAGTACTTGAATTGCATGTTTAATGCATGGAGGATATTCACCAGTATCTACAGTAAAGGTTCTAAATTTTTTTGCTAAAGAAACAAGTTTGTTTACATAATTCTCAAATCCCGGAATCATTTCTGGAGTTTTTGTATCAGTAAGTCTAGAATTGATATACATTCCTAATTCTTTTCTTATCAATCTAACTGTTTGATGTGAAGAAAGATACACTTTTCCATTTTCAACTTTTCTATTAATCAATTTCCATTCACGCTCATGGAAATGAATTGAACGAGTAAGATAATCTGAAATATTGACTAACCATTCATCTTTACCTGAAGTATAATTTCCTTCATTTTTTTCTTCAGGTTTAGAAATTTCTACGTTTGAAATTTCTTTAATTATTTGTGCAGCAACATCTCTAATAGATTTTTGTTCATCAGTTAGAATTACAGATCCGCTAGGATTATTAGATATTTTTAGATCAGCTTCTAAGTATTTTTCTGCTCGTATTGATTCCTGTAGTGCAAATCTCTTGATCAAAGTATTCATTCCACTAAGTTTTAACAATACAATAGCTAAAAGAAATGAAAAAACTTCTCTTGGGAGAGTTGCCTCTTTTGATGCTTGATTTCCAATTAGATCAGATTTGTATGTTTTTCCTTCTGCTGCGGTGTAAATACGATCAAATGCTTTCTTAACAATTGGCTCTAAATCAGGATCCATACCAAATTGTTCTAGCCTAAATCCTTGGTCTTTCAGATATTGACCAGCATCCTGTACAAATGGGTATTTGGCGATTTGATCTGCTCCAAGCATATGATAATGATTTACTTAATTTACTTAAAAATCTGGTTTTATTTTTTGAATGCTGGTTTAAATTATGTTTGAATGAAATTTGGAATATGCAGATCGGTTGTCATGTATCAATTTCAGGTTCTATTGACAAAGCAGTAGATAATGCGGTTGAGAGAGAATGTTCAGCATTTCAGATTTTTACTAGAAACCCAAGAGGATGGCACGCAAAAGCACTAACAAAAGAAGACATTACTAATTTTAAATCAAAACTAAAAGAAAGTAAAATCGATAGATTTGCAACATGTGCACACATGCCATATTTACCAAATTTATCTACTCCAAAAGAAGATGGATTTGAAAAATCAGTAAAAACTTTGGTAGATGAAGTTGAGAGATGTGCACAATTAGGAATTCCATATCTGGTAACTCATCTTGGAAGTCATTTAGGAACTGGAGAAGAAGCTGGAATTAAGAGATTAGTTAAGGGATTGACTGCAGCAGGGAAAACAAAAAATGACGTAATGATTCTATTAGAAAATACAGCAGGACAAAAAAATTCAGTTGGTTCGGATTTTAAACAATTAGGGGAAATTTTCAAGCAGTTAAAGCCTACAAAAAAATTTGGCATATGTTTTGATTCATGTCATGCATTTGTTTCTGGATATGATTTAAGAAGCGAAGCAAAAGTGAAAGAAGCTTTTGCAGAATTTGACAAATATGTAGGAATAGACAATCTAAAGATTCTTCATCTAAATGATGCTAGAGGTGACATCGGTTGTAATCTTGATAGACATTATCATTTAGGATTGGGAGGAATAGGAGAGAAAGGAATATCGGCTATTGTAAAGTTAGCAAATAAGGAAAAGATACCCATAGTTTTAGAAACTCCTATTGATGATGATAGAGATGATTTTGAAAACATTAGAAAGGCAAAAGAATTTGCGTAGAAATTTATTCAATGGATTTAGTGATTAAACATGGACTATGAATCAGTAATGAAATTAGCACTCGAACGTGGATTTTACTTTCCAAGTTGTGAAGTTTATGCTGATGCACAAGCTGGATTTTGGGAATATGGACCAACAGGAGTTGGGTTGAAAAATAAATTTTTAGAGTTATGGAGAAGAGAACTTATTCGAAGGGATGGAATGCTTGAGATTGATGGTTCTCAAATAATGTCAAAATCGGTCTTTGAAGCATCTGGACATTTAGGAAATTTTGCCGATCCAATAATAAAATGTACAAAATGTAATTCTACATTTAGAGCTGATAGAACTATTGCAGAAATTACTCAAATTGAAATACCTGAAAGTGCAGATTTGGAAGAATTTGATAATGCAATTAATCAAAATAACATAAAGTGCCCAAAATGTAAAGGGGATTTTGAAAGTACAAAGAATTTCAATATGATGTTTAAGGTAGGAATTGGTCCTGAAGAAGAAGAGGCATACCTTAGACCAGAGACATGTCAATCAATCTTTGTTGATTTTCCTAGACTATACAAGACTATGAGAGGCAAACTTCCACTAGGAATTGCTCAAGTCGGTAAAAGTTTTAGAAATGAGATAGCCCCAAGACAGAGCCTATTACGTTTAAGAGAATTTTATCAAGCAGAAATTGAAGTGTTTTGTAACCCTTCTAAACTAAATGAGGTTGAAAAATTTGCAGAGGTTCAAGATACAGTAATCAGAGTTCAAACAGATTCTGAACCAGTTTCAATGACATGCAAAGAAGCAATAGAATCTGGAACAGTTCCAAACAAATTTGTCGCGTATTATTTAGGAATATTAACTGAATTTTACGAAAAAACAGGTATAGATATCTCAAAAAGTAGATTTAGAAAACTAGGAGATAAGGAAAAGGCATTCTATGCAGAAGTCGCATTTGATTTTGAGGTTGAAACTACTATTGGTTGGCTAGAATTAGTTGCATGTAATTATAGATCAGACTATGATTTGTCTAGTCATGCAAACAAAAGCAAGGAGAAATTTGAGATAATGGACAATGATGACAAAGTACTTCCTCACGTATTTGAAATTTCAATGGGTATTGATAGAAGTTTGTATACTATTTTAGAGCATTCATTAAAAGACGATAAAGAACATGAGAGAGTTGTATTATCTTTAAAGCCATATCTCTCACCAACTCATGTAGGAATTTTATCATTGGTAAAAAAAGATGGATTAAAGGAAAAAACTGATGAAGTTTATCTTTTGATAAAAAGAAAATTTGATGCATTTTTAGATCATTCAGGTGCAATTGGTAGAAGATATCGTAGATTAGATGAAATTGGTGCACCATATGCAGTTACAGTTGATCACCAAACACTAGAAGACAACACTGTAACAATTAGAAAGAGAGACTCTATGGAACAAACCAGAATAAGTATATCAGAGATTGACTCTATTCTTTCTGAATCAGTTGCATTTCCATAGATTAATCTGAAAATACAGTAATTGTTTCAGAGTGCATATTATAATTGACTTTGACAAACAAGTCTTTCATAGCTTGAGCTTGTGGAATAAGTCCTTCTTCAGATTCTAAAGTAACGGATCAGTCACCAACAATTGGATCAATTGATGTAATTGAGAATCTTTCAAGTGCACTATCAGGACCACTATACTTTATTCTCAACATTTGTCCGTCATATAGTACACTTTGCAAACCACCTCTGTTTGATCTGGTGTTTTCTTGTACCAAACATTCTTCACTAGAACCAATGACACATTGACCATCAGGTGCAGTTACATGGAAATTCAATTCGTTGTTTTCTGAATTTGAAGCATAGATTAACACTGGTTCAGATAATACCTTATCATCTTCTTCAATTATCTCAAGTGTTCTCATATCATATGCAGATATTGATTGACTTCTTGGATGACTGTAAAGCGTTGCAGAATCAGTTACTTTTGTTGTTAGATAATTGTTCTGCTTCCATTTGAGCAATGATTTCTTCAATGCTTAGTTCAGGAATTGCAGCTAGTTCTTCATAGGTTTGTTTTGTTTGCTCAAACATTGCAAGAATTTGTTCGTCTTCTAAAACATAATCATATAACAAAACATCATCAATCTCTCCAGAAAATTCATTACTTGATTTAGTTTCTTCATCTTTTGCAGTTACAGATGCTCCAATTACAATATCCTCTACAGATGAAGATTATCAACGGTGGTAGTATCTAATTTTCCATTAGTTGTAAGGGTTGGAACACCAGTAACTTCTTGAGTTGCTTCTCTTGTACCATTTACAAATATTCCAATGAATTCACCACTAAATGTTGAAGATAGGAATGACCAATTTTCTGTAATTGTACTAGATGATTCAACTGTAGTTCATTTGATTCCATCAAATACTGAAAATTTAGCAGTATTTTCTGATTGTATGTTATTGTTAATAGTCAAAGCAAATGATTTGTCTTTGCTTATTACAGTAAATTCAGGAGAACCAGATGAATAATCAGGTTTCACCCAAGCAGTAACTGTTAATCCATCAATGTCATCGGTCATTGTAACATTTTGAATTTGTATAAAATCACCTTGACCGTCTAATTCAAGAGTTGTCGATTCTGATTCTGGTGTTGTTTCAGTTGATTCTGGTGTTGTTTCAGTTGATTCTGGTTCAACATTATCAAATTGGAATGCTACAGTAGCTTCTGGTATAATGATTGGTTCAGTTGAGGTTGCATTGACTGGGAGTGGTTCAGTTGAGGTTGCATTTGAATCTAAATTATTTTGTACATCTTCAATGATTCCATCAAACGAAAATTCTTCTGCATAAGCCATCCCCC
Organism: Candidatus Nitrosopumilus sp.; assembly: GCA_016125975.1. GTDB lineage: Archaea > Thermoproteota > Nitrososphaeria > Nitrososphaerales > Nitrosopumilaceae > Nitrosopumilus. Next base: position 36,490 of record JAEFCZ010000003.1, on the reverse strand, counting down.
AATATGAATTTGAGATAGATAGTGGACCAATAACTGCACTAGAAGATAAAATTATGAAAAGAGATAAACATAAAAAATTTTCTGGTATTTTTTGTATAATTAACATTAGTTTGTAATAAAACAAAACCTGCAAAAGGCATAATGAATATTAAAAATAGAGAACTAACTGATGATGAATTTGGATCTGGTTCAACTAAAATATCATAAAATGTATTGATTCCTATATTTTGTTGGTTATTATTTTCAAATATGTTTCTAAATTTAAAATTAAATAATTCAGATTTCCAAATTCGAAATACAGATCAAATTTATAATTGGAATCTATTTCATTGTTTAAAATATAATTATTAAATTTTGAATTTTTGTTATCAGAAATTTTGTAAATATTATTTCTGTCAAAAATTCTTTCTAGAGTTGCATGTTTATCTGCAGTTGTTTTTAAGATTAACAATTGTTCAAAATCATCTGAATCTACAACACTTAATTTTTCAGTTAAAACAATATTGTAACTATTGGGTAATTCATTTAATTCATCTGTAATCATTTTAGCTGAAAGACTTTCATGTAAAACAACATGATGGATTGTAGAAAGTTGATCATCAGATTGTAAATCTTTGAAATTAAATTCCATACCATATGCATTAAATGTTGAAAAACTCAATAATGTGAAAATTACAAACAGGGCAAGCTTTTTCAAATACAACATCCTCCAGAATATTTTGTAAGATTATGATCATCATAATTTATGAGAGATTTTACAATAGGACAAATATTTTTGAAATAATTCAGATGAAATACCATGCATAAATTTAAAAAAAATAAGCATTAAGAAACGGGGAAATTACTCATCAGATCTAATACCATATTGGTAAATAGGACAATCTATGATACCGTATTGGCATTTTTGATTTTTCAAAAAAATTTAAAAAAAATATTTTAAATTAGTTGATTAAAGAGTTTTTAAAAAATTCTAGAAATTACTATGATTTAGTTTTACAAACAGTTTTTTAAAATATAATTTAATATTTTATAACTAACATCTAATTTGTGTTAACAAAAATTTTAAATTATTAAAATAGTTTTTTTATCAAAATATTTTTTTAATGATAAAGAATACAGAAATATAAAATAATGATATTTGAAATATAATTTTAATGAAATTGTTAAATGATTATTAAAAATATTTTTGTTACAAATTAGAAATGAGTTGTAAAGTAAATGTTGGTTTTGTGTATGTTTTTAAAAATTCTTGTGACTATATGATTTAACAGAAATTATGATATTTTATTATGATATTTACTAATTTAGTTTATTTGTGATAGTAAGATGTACGTAATTTTTAAAATTACAATCAAGTATAATTAAAAACAGGTTAAGAATACTACAAATTAAAAAATATAATTATTTTAATTTTAATTAAACTAAGTAAGTAGTTTTTCTTTAAAAGTCCATTTCTTGTTTAAGATGAAATTTCCAAATGCTGCAGTCATTACTGCCAGAATTAAGGCAAGAGGATATGATACATCATTATTATCTACAAGTAAATAGACCATTCCTAATTGTACTAACGCACCTAAAGAACTAAACATTGCAAATTTTCCATATTGGGAAATTGTCTTTTTTATTTTGAAGTCTCTATCGCTAAATGTCCAAGTCTTATTTAGAATAAAGTTAGTAGTTATTGATGCAATTATTCCAATAACGTTTGCATGTAGATACCACAAATCAGAAATTCCACCAGTAAATAATAATGAAATTAAATAGTTTACAATAAATCCAGATGCACCTACGGTATAGAACCTAGCTGCTTTTGACAAAAATTTTACAGATGAACGTTTTTCGTGTTTTTCTAATGGTTTTCCATATCGATATAATTTCCAAACTGATCTATAGTAATCAAAAATAGTCTTAATACTTAATTTACTAGAGCCTAGTTCTCTATCTTGAAAAGTATATGGAATTTCTTTTATGTTAACATCTTTTGTTTTAACTAGAAGTTCTAAAAGAAATTTGTATCCTATTGCATCAATGTTTAATCCTTTTATGATATTTCGTTTAAATGCAAAAAATCCTGACATTGGATCTTTTGTATCTATACCCAATCCTTTTTTTACAATTAGAGTTGCAAATTTGCTCATGGTTTTTCTTTTTATTGACCAACCTTGAATTTTTCCGCCTTTGATATAACGTGATGCTATAGCAATATCATATTGGTATTTTTTTATTGATTCAATTAATTTTGGAAGAATTTGTGGCGGATGGGAAAAATCACTATCCATAACCACAATTGTGTCTCCTTTTGCTTGTTGAATTCCATTAAGAATTGCAGAACCAAGACCATCTTTTGTCTTTCTATGTATAATTTCTATAGTATAGTCTGCTATTTTTTTAACATTTTTTAGATAATCTTCTACTAGTTTTCCTGTTCCATCAGGAGAATTATCATCCACTACAATTGCTTGTGTCTGTATACTTTTTGGTAAGATTTCTCCAATAGAACGTAAAATCTTGATAATATTTTCAGATTCATTGTAGGTAGGAATTATTATAGAGATTTGATTATTTTCACTAATTCTTTGTTCTAACATACCTATTCAATCACAAAAATTGATAGATATTAAATCTTGATTTTTAATATGAATCTATTTTGAATCAATTTCTTGTCAGATACTATCAATCTTAAAAAATTTACGCCTATTAGAATAATTTTTGATTATATTGCTCCATGCTTTGTTAATTAAAAAAATGATCAATGAAAATTGGCAAGTATAAAGAAAAAAGAAAAAAAGGATAGCAGTCTATGTGAAAGGTGCTGCTAAGGTTATGTCCCAGTCAACTTGAATGGATTCATTCTGGTTGAGAGTTACTGTTCCACCAAAGTCTTGAACTGCAAATAGATTACCACCAGATGATGCATCAAATAGACCAGCACTTTCAAGTCCTACAGAACCAGCATCCGTTTTTTGGAATGTTTGTGTTACTGTTACTATTGGATTAACACCATCTGAACCAGGCAGTACTAACGTCTACTGCTGTGTCTTCAAGTCTAGCATTAAGACCTACTCCACAATCTGGAGCACCATCACATTCTCCTGTTAGTACAGTTATTTCATCTAGATCTAATACATATGGATTTTATGTTTCTGTTTTTGATTCTAATGGAAATAATTTGTATTCATGGCCACAAGATGTAGAACGAAAACATCTTCTTCACATACCTAGTCCTAGTGTTTGGGGCAATCTAGTTTCACCTGATAATTCTATTAATTCTAGTCAAAATTTTGAATAATATATTCATGGATTGTTATAAAATAAAAAGAGTAACTTACGTCTTTTTCTAACTACTCAAAGGTAGAAGTAGAGGATTGAGACGAAAGTCCAGTTGAAGAGGGTACAGATGGGAATTTATCTCCAATCTGTTGCTCAGCTACTGCAGATGCTTCTTGTAGGATCTTTTCTGTTTCTTCACTAGAAACATCTGACTCCATGTTAAATGAGTCTCCTGCAAGTGAATCCATCATTAGTCCATTAAGTGTCTGAGTCATGGTATTCAATTCTGAATCAGCTTCTGGCATGAATCTTCCTAGCGATGACTTCAATCCCTTCATTGTAGACATTGCTGGTCCAATTGCTACCATAGCATCACCAAGATCATGAATAGTTGTGAGTCTCAGTTGGACTTGTTCTAATGACATTCTTGCGTTGCCGAGCATCTTTGTAACTTTACGAATTTCAGCTAATTCGTTAGACAAAACTCTACTTGTGCTAGTATCATGTTGCTGCATTGCAGTCACGACTCTCTGAAAGAGTTGCGCATCTCTTTCGTGCAGTTTACCTAACATAGAGTCCATTTTTGAGATTTGGACTTGTAGTTTGTTTACTGCAGTTTGAATTCGTGGTTTTAATGCACCTTGAGGCTTTACTGCTTCTCGGAGTTTGCCAGTTACGCTTTGGGTCTCTTGTCGAGCCCAAGTCTTGTCGAAGTTTGGCATGATTTGGATTTAGAAATTCAGTCTTAATGCCAAGTGTAAATTTAGATCAGTTTTTGGGTAAAATTAGCTAACAAACTATTATTCTGAGATTCATTTTGTAATGTTGTGGCTAAAATTGCAGTGTTTGATTCAGGATTAGGCTCACTATCAATAATTCAAGAGATGCAAAAAACATTCAAATCTGAAATCATCTATTTTGCCGACAGTCAAAATTTCCCTTATGGCAAAAAATCTCAGGCTCAATTACAGAGAATCATGAACAAATCAATTGCCCTATTAGAGAAATTTTCACCTGATTTCATAGTTGTAGCATCAAATACGCCTAGCCTCATGCTAAATCTATCTACAAAGAGAATCTTTGATGTTAAACCACCACTAAAACAAGCAAAAAAACTAACAGAGTCAAAACAAATTGGAATTTTGGCAACAGAGTCTGCAATAAAGAGTAAAGGGTTATCGAAATATATTGAAAAAAATGTTTCAAAATCTTTTAAAATTTTTAAAATTAATGGTTCAAATCTTGTAGAATTAGTAGAATCTGGAAAGTTTCTTACACACAAAAAATACTGCAAACAAATTATTAAAAAAGAATTACAATTGTTAAATCAAAATTCAATTGATGTAGTTACACTTTCTAGTACACATTTACCATTTCTAAGAAAATATTTGGAAAAAGAATTTCCTAAAATACAATTCATTGATCCTGGAAGTATTGTAACAAAAAAAATTCTATCAAAACTAAAAAATAACCAATCAAAAAGAAATTCTTTGAAAATTTTTACCACTGGAAATACAAAAAAGTTTCAAGCTAAATTATCAAAGATAGGAATAAAAAATAAAGTTAATTTTTTGCCTTTTTAGCTTTTCTATAACCATGACTGAATTTTTTATCATATAATTTAGAATACTCGTATGTTTTAGGATCAATTACATCACTAATTATAACAATTGCAGTTCTAGTAATTTTTTCTTCTTTAAGTTTTTTTGCAATATCACTAAGTGTTCCCTTGATAATTTTTTGATCTTTCCAACTTGCTCTATACACTACAGCTACAGGAGTTGTTTTTTTGTATCCACCTGCAATTGCTTCTTTTACTAGATTTGAAATTAAGTGAACGCTAAGATAAAAGATCAAAGTTGCTTTATGTTTTGCAAGTTCTGAAATTTTCTCTCTCTTTGGTACTTTGGTTCTAGATTCTACTCTAGTAACGATAATTGTTTGAGTGACTCCTGGAAGTGTTAATTGTGTTCCCAGAGCAGCAGCTGAGGCTAAAAATGCAGTAATTCCAGGCACAACTGTAGAGTTTATCCCCTTTTTGGCAAGATTATCAATTTGTTCTTTGATTGCTCCATAGATTGATGGATCGCCATCATGTAATCTTACAACAAGTTTGTCTTTTTTTGCATTTTTGTACAACACATCAAAAATTTCTTCTCTAACCATTCCAGCTGCATCATATAATTTTCCTTTTTTACATAATTTCAAAATTGGTTCAGGAATCAAAGAGCCAGAATAAACTACAACATCTGCCTTTTGAATTAGTTTTTTAGCTTTAATTGTAATTAGTTCAGGATCACCTGGTCCACAACCAACAAAAAATACATCAGACACGTTTTACCACCAAAATTGAGAAATATTTTGTAGTTAATGTATCATCATTTACTTCACCCAGAGTCATCTTTCTAATTATTTCATTTTCTGTTCCCAAGTCTTGTCCAATTGCAAAAATAGAGTCATCTGGAAATCCTGATTCTTTTAGAACATCAATTACTTGATCAAAATATCTACCATCTTTAAGAAATATCATAGATTCAGAATTTTTTGCGATCTCTTTAACACTGCTTAGATCATAACAAGATGGAATAATTGCAACTTTTTCTGCACCTTCTGCAATGCTAACACCTACCTTTGATGCAAATGTAAACATTGAAACAATTCCAGGAATGACACCAATATTCATCTCAGGATATTTCTCAGTAAGATCTTTGTGCATGTATATCCAAGTACTATAAAGAAATGGATCACCTACTGTTAGATAAACAACATTTTTTCCAGACAAAACAGTTTCTGCCATAATCTTTGCGTTTCTTTTCCAAGTTTCTTCAAGAATGTCTTTGTCTTTAGTCATTGGAAAGATTAGTTTTATAATTTCTTGATTCTTTGACTTGTCAATAATAGTATCAACTACAGACAATGCAATACTAGGTCTATCTTCTTTTGATGCAGGGCACATAATAATATCGGCATTTTGAATTGCTTTTACAGCCTTGACTGTGAGTAGTTCAGGATCTCCAGGACCTACACCAATTCCTATTAATCCAGGCATGAAAGGAGTGAATTTTCTCCCAATTAAAAGCTAGATTAGGCTTTGGTTGCAGAAATAATAGTAACAGGATTTCGTGCCAGCATCATAGTTCCAGTAGTGGTTTTTCTGCTCTTAGATATAGTCACCTGAGTGATATCTACTGTATTGAACTGTAGTTTTTCTAAAACTTGCAATACAGAATAAAGTGTCTCAATAAGTATAATTCCAATTACAATTCGTCCCCCAGATTTTAGTTTCTTTTCTGATAATTCAACAATTTCTTTGGTGTCACCTCCTGTACCTCCAATAAATATCGCATCAGCTTCTTCAAGTTCTAAAATTTTTTCTTTAGCATTTCCAAGTATTACAGAAACATTTGAGAGATTAAATTTTGTTAAATTCTTTTTTGTCAAGTCAACTGCATTTTGATCATAATCAATTGCTAAAATTTTTCCAGATGATTCAACTTGAATTGCTGCTTCTACTGAAATTGAACCGCTGCCACAACCAATATCATAAACAGTTTGTCCAGGTTTTAGTCTTGCTTTGCTTATTTGTATAGTTCTAACTTCTTCTTTAGTGATAGGAACTTTTTCTGTTCTTTCAAATTCTTCATCTGGAATGCCAGGGGTTTTATAGTTCCACATCATACATCATCTCTTGTAGAATTAATCTTTTAGATGTTAATTCCAGTAGAAACACTTCCAGAATGAACTAGTGTATAAGTTACAATCCACGTAAACAGATACAAGAAAACATAACTACCAATTGCTTGTGTAACAACTTTCTTTCTGTCTGATGATGGTAGCTGCATCTTCATTCCCTTTGCAACAATTATTGTTCCAAAAAACACTATAATCATAAATGCAATAGATGCCCATCTTCTATCTTCTCCTTCAATATCTTCAAAGATGAAAGTAGCTGCAGTACCTGCAATAACTGCAAGTGCGACACGTAACCAAAATAATTTATTTAATTTTTTATCTTTCTCACTTTTCTCAGCCTCACTAATTGAAGGCTCTTTGGATGGCTCTGGGGTAGATTCAGATTTTTCTGTTTCAGGAACATCAACCGGCTCTTCTTGAGTAGACTCTTTCTTAGAATCTTCAGGCTCAGGTGTAGGTTTTGATTTTTTCTTTTTGAATTTTGCCAATTAAATTTCTAGCGTGTCTCAAGCAAACCATGTTTAATATCTTTGGTCAAAATTTGAGCATGTCATAGCAAGGGTATAATTTTAGATGTAAAATACGATAGGCATGGCATTATCTGGAATAGAATTACGATACTTGGTAGACAAGATTTCAAAACAGGTTGAAGACTACTATGTTAGTAATATCTATGGAATAACAAAAGATAGCATACTCTTCAAGTTACATCATACTGAGAAAAGTGATCTTTTCATGATGATCTCTACTTCAGGAGTTTGGTTAACTGAAGTAAAAATTGATCAAGTAGAACCAAACAAGCTACTCAAACGATTACGAAGTGATCTTCTCAGATTAAAATTAAAAAAGATTGAACAAATTGGTGCAGAAAGAATTGCATATTTTACTTTTGAAGGATTTGGAAAGGAATTTGTCTTAGTTGGAGAGTTTTTTGGCGATGGAAATATTTTACTTTGTAACAACGAGATGAAGATTCTTGCATTACAGCATTCAATTGATGTAAGACACAGAAAGTTAAGTGTAGGATTAGAATACATACAACCTCCACAGAGTGGATTAGATATTTTTAATTTATCAGAATCTGACTTTGATGAAATAAAAATAACTGATTTAATTGCAGCAAAGTGGTTTGGACGAACATTAGGATTACCAAAAAAATATGCTGAAGGTATTTTTGAAATCGCAAATGTTGATCCAAAAAAGATTGGAAATCTTCTGACTGCTGATGAAATAAGAAAACTCTTTGAGACTACAAAGAAAGTTGTTTCAGATATTGTTTCAGAAAATCATGATCCTATAATTGTTAGAAATGAGAAAACAGAGGTTTTTCCTATCCAACTTGGAAAGGTAGATGGAGAGATTACTAAAGTAAACAGCTTCATAGAAGGACTTGATACCATTTTTACACAAAATATTGTAGAGAAAGGAAAATCTATCCAGTCAAGTGGGTCAGATAAGAAGATAAAAGAATTAGAAACTCAAATTTCTGAGCAAGAAAAGGCAATTCAAACAGTAAAAGAGAGATCAAAAAACATCACAAATGTTGCAAATTCTCTCTTTGAGATGGTCTCAAAAGGAATAATATCAATTGAAGAAACTGCTGCACAAGAGATTCTATCAAGTAATAATGTGAAATTAATTAGTGAAAAAGGAATTCCATTAATTGTTATTCAAGATGAAAAAATAAAGATAAACACAAAAGCTTCACTTCAATCAATTGCATCCACATTATTTAATGAAGCAAAAAAACAATCAGGTGCAGTAAGTTCAATTGAAGCTATCAAAGAAAAAACTTTGAAAAAATTAGAGAAATTACAAAATAAAACAGAATCAGAAAAAGATTCAATCATAGTTTCAGAAATTAGAAAAAAGAATTGGTATGAAAGATACAGATGGTTCTATACATCTGATGAATTTTTAGTAATTGGCGGTAGAGATGCTGCATCAAATTCTGCTGTTGTAAGAAAACATTTGGGAAAAAATGATAAAATATTTCATGGAGATATTTTTGGTTCTCCATTTTTTATTATTAAAGATGCACAAAATGCACCAGATACTAGTATGAATGAAGTTGCACATGCTACGGTTTGTTTTAGTCGAGCTTGGAGAGAAGGAATGTATGGCGTTAGTGCATATTGGGTAAACCCTGAACAAGTGAAAAAGTCTGCTCCCAGTGGAGAATTCCTTCCAAAGGGTTCCTTTACAATTGAAGGAAAAAGGAATTTCATTAAAAGTGGAAATCTCAAATTAGCTGTTGGAATAATTCCACAAGAAGATGGTTATGCATTAACCTGTGGACCTCCCGAACCAATTAAGAAAAAGTCAATTTGTTATGCCATAATTGAGCCTCAGGGGATAGAGATGGTAGATGCAGCAAAAAAGATTAGGATCGAATTCTCAAAGATTCACGAAGAAATTACAAAAAAGATTAGTATAGATGAATTTGTTCGAGTAATGCCTGCTGGGAAGAGTCAGGTAAAAGATGTTAGTAGAGGCGAAGCAGATATCCAAAATTTCATTGATACTGAATTTGAGGAGTAGAATCAGTATCAAGTGTTAATTTCATTCCATTACTAATTGAAGAAAATTCTTCTTCAGAAATAACAACCAGTGGAATATTTGCCAATGCACACCCAGTAGCAACTGTAAGATCAGCTTTTGTACAAATCATTGCTAAAGGTGCAGTATCATTTGACTTTATGGAATAAATTGTGTATGCACCAACACTGCTTCCAACACCTGAAGGAAAGACTAGGATTGTATCTTTGATTGATTTTTCATACAGAGAATGATTCTTGTCACTGATAATTCCAGTTTTTTTATCGACTGTACCTAGAAAATTAATAGCGTCTTGTGATTTTAAAACAGTACCTTTGATTTTTCCTGAAACGAGAACTTTCATCTTGTCTCATCTTCTATAATTTGTGACAATGATTTTAGATTTACACCAACGCCGTTAGAATTTTTCAAATAAAATGCACCTTTTATGCTGTTAGTAGTAACAGCATCAACATTATCTTTGTTGATCAAAGGTGTAAGACAAGTACAACAATCAGAAAGAATCTCACATCCAGCACGTTCTAGTTCATTTGTATAACCAATTTTTCTTGCTTGTTCTTTTACAGTTCTTGGAGTAAATATCATACATCTTTTCTCAAAAGAACGTCCCTTCAGTTTTCCAGCAAGTTCAGAAATTTCTTCTAGTCCTAATTGAGGACTTCCAAGTGTAATGATGTCACCTTTTTCAGATGTGTTTAGTTCATCATGTACATTTTGCATTGCTTTTTCATCAAAATCTATTTTTTCAGTATCAGAATCCCCTTCTCCAAAAATAAATTTGGCACATGTACCAGACGTTCCCATTCCACCACACATTGCTTTACATTGACGATTATCCATCTTACCTAAACCAGAAATATTTACAGAAATATCACCTACTTTGCCTGCAAAAAATCCCAACATTCCATATGTTAACTCATCGGGATTATCTACATTCATTCTAATTGTAATATTTGCTGAATCTTCTTTTCGTAATGAAGAGTATGGGCTTTTTCCAGTTAATGCACTAGCCAAAGCACTAAATGCACTTTCTTTGTTTGTTTTCAAGTTATCATAAGAATTTGCATGAATTGCAGCATTACTTTCTGCAAATGCAACTTGAGTTCCATCTTTTGGAATATCAAAAATTTCGTAAGGAATACACGAAAAAGACGGAATTACGCCCATCGTTTCATATGAATTTCTAATAGAAAGTTGTTTTGAAATAAAATTCTCATCTAATCCATAATCAGACACATTATCAATATCAAATCCCATGGGATTCAAAGTGGTTTTTACTTTGACTCTAGCATTTTTGCTAATACTAGAAAGAAATTCTTCTCCGGCATCACCTATTGTGTTGTAATTTACTCCTGAAAGGTGAGTCCATTCGATTGGGACTAGTTTTTCAGCATCTGTTGCCTCACCAGTAGCAACAAGAATTCTATATGCCATTTGCATAATTTCACCCTGTTCTCCTTTTAGTGCCGATTCTTCTTCTCTAGTTAGTTCCAATGAAAATGATTTGGATTTACAGTTATAATACTTGTACGTAGTTTCTCATATGAAAATGGAAAAAATTCTAAGTAAAATGATGGATACGATGAATTCCGTAAAGACGCCACGAATAACTGCATTAAGAGATCTTCATGATGCTGAAACGGGTCCATTTAGTATTTTGATAGGAACTATTCTTTCAGCTAGAACAAAAGATGAGAGTACAACCAAAGTAGTCAAAATATTATTTTCAAAGTACAAAAATCCAAAACAGCTTGCAAATGCTAAATTAAAAGATATTGAAAAAATAATAAAACCAATTGGTTTCTATCATGTAAAATCTAAAAGAATTATTGAAGTTGCAAAAATAATTAATTCAAAATACAAGGGTAAAGTACCTGAAGATCTAGATATTCTAATACAATTACCAGGAGTAGGAAGAAAAACTGCAAACTGTGTCCTAGTTTATGCGTTTGAAAAACCAGCAATTCCAGTTGATATTCATGTTCATAGAATTTCAAACAGACTAGGATTAGTTGAAACAAAAAATCCTGAAGAAACAGAACAAGAGTTAATGAGAAAAGTAGATAAGAAATTCTGGATCGATATCAATGATACTTTTGTAATGTATGGTCAAAATATCTGCAAACCAATCTCTCCAATGTGTGATGTCTGCAAGATTAAAAGAAGTTGTAAATTTTACAAATCTAAGAACGTTTCTTAGTTAAGAATAACACTCCAACTATAACTCCAATACCTGCTGCAACATAGAATGGAAACATTGCAAATTCATTTTTTGAAGGATCACCTGATAAAAATTCTAAAACTAAACTACCGGAATTGACTGCTGGGGGATCAGTGGAACCCTCCATTCCATGTACAGAGTAAGAACCAATTGCAAATTCACCAATATCTAAATTGGTAACTACAATTCTTGCTCCATTATTTACAGTAAGTCCTGCTCTATCAGTAAACGATATGATTGATTTTGCTTGTGGATACCATCCTCTTTCCAAATCACTATGAACTACAATGTATCCTTCTTTTGGAGTCTGTACTGCAACCCAGAACTTGTTGTCAGGAATTGATCCCATTCCTACTTCAATGAATTCATCTTCAAAATTAGCATCATAGAGCCTAAAGACTGCATTTCCATCAGGATTTGCATAAAGGAGATTGTTATCAATTGTTACTTGCCAACTTACTGCATGAACATCATCTAGTGGAATAATTGGTGCGTCTCGTAAAACTCTGTTAAATTCTTCAGCTGGAATCTCTATTGTATCAATCATTAATGATGGATTTACCTCTTGGGCAAATGCAGGATTAATAAAAATTCCAGAAAGTAAAATTATTGCAAATAGATATCTCATTGAGCTAGTGCAAGTCCGATTGAATAAATATCTAATCAACAAAAGGCTTTGGGTGATTCAAGATTACTTGTGCAACTTCTGGTCTTAGAATAAATTCAGAAGGTGCTTGCCCATTTTGAATCATTTCTCTTAATGCAGTTCCACTAATCTGCTCTTTATCATCATTACCATGTGGACATGCCTTTGGAGTTGTGTATGTAAGACATTTTCTACAATAGAAGAATGGTGGGAAGAACACTGGAGAAATATCAAGTTCAGGATAATCTGAAAAAATTTCTTGTGCTGCAAATGGTTCATAGAATTTTCCAACTCCTGCATGATCTCTACCAATGATTATGTGAGTACAACCATAGTTTTTTCTCATAATTGCATGATGGATTGCTTCTTTTGGTCCAGCATACTTCATCTCAGTGTGTAAAGTTCCAAGACGACATCTGTTTTCTGGATAGTATGATTTTATCATGGTTTCATAACATTTTACAATAACTTCATCAACAAAGTCACCAGATTTTTTCTTTCCAATAATTGGGTTAACAAATACTCCATCTCTGGTTGTAATGGATGTCTTTTGTAGCATCTCATGTGCTACATGTGGTGGATTTCTTGTTTGAAATGCACAGATAGTTTTCCATCCAGCTTGTTCAAATGCTTCTCTAGTTTGTTTTGGTGTTAATCTATATTTTCTAATCTCTGAATCTTCAGGTCTCTGGATATAGTCAATCTTTCCTGAAACAAGATAATCTTTCATCGACATTGTCTTTGCAACACCTGGATGAGAAGAGTCAGTTGTACCATAGATTCCTTGAGATGTTTTTTCTTTATCAAATGTGTAGACTTCTTCTACATTTAAAACTGCAACACCAACGCCTTGTGGGTTTTGTAATAGAACTTTGCCTGATTCTTTCATTTTAGAACCTGTTTGTTCATCAACATCTAGTACAATTGGAATAGTCCATGCCAGATCATTTGCTAATCTTCCTCGGGATACAACACTCTCAAAGTCTTGTTGACTCAAAAATCCCTCCAAGGGACTAAAAATTCCATCTGCAATATTTTCAACATCATTTGCAAGGTCTTCTGATATTGTAATTGAGAATAATCCAGTAGGATCAACATTTGTAATTCTGTTAACTAATACTCCACCATGGGGTTTGATTGAACCGTTTTCTGACATACTAATCCACTCTTTTACGCTCTATATGAAGGCCACATTCTTTGTGTTCTCCTTGTTCCCACCACCATCTACCGGCTCTGATATCTTCTCCAGGCTTTATTGGTCTAGTACAAGGTTCACAGCCTATGCTAGGATAGCCTTTGTCAAGAAGGCTATTGTAAGGCAAATCATGTTTTTTTATATATTCTTGAATTTGATCCCATGACCAATCAATTATTGGATTAATCTTTAGAATACCACCATGACTATCGTCTAGCTGGAACATTGTCACGTCTCCTCGAATTTTGGTCTGTTCTCGTCTTAATCCAGTAATCCATCCATCAAGAGTATTCAACATTTTATTCATTGGATGTACTTTGCGTATTTCACAGCAGAGTTTCCTGTTTTCAACGCTTTCATAGAATAAGTTTAGTCCTTTTTCTTTTACCATATCTTCTATCTCTTTAGTATCAGGAAATAGAACTTCAATTGTAATATTATATTTTTTTCTCAAGATATCCATGATATCATATGTCTCTTGAGGTAATCTTCCTGTATCTAATGTAAAGAATCTAAATTTTGGGTTAATTTTTAACATCATACCCATAACAACTGCATCTTCAGCACCAAAGCTAGAAGCTTTTGCAACTTTAGGATGAAGGTTATCTGATGCCCATTCAAGTGCCTCTTCTGCAGTCTTTATCTTTGAATTAAGATTATCTACTTGCTCTTGTGTAAATCTAGTCACATATTCACTTGGAGTGTTTGTTTTATATTGATTACCCGAAGTTTTGTCCTAAATTATAAACAAGTAGATTTTCAAATAGAAAATATGGATGAAACGTCATATGTCGTAGTTTTTCCAACTATATTTTCAAAAAACAAAATTCCACAATTAATTTCAAATATTAAAAAAATTCTCAAGATAAAAAATCAACAGTTCAAATCAGTAAAGCGCGATGGAGAGATTATTCTAGTTGATGCCAATGATCCTGTATTTGCATCATCTGCAATCAATATGCTTTTTGGAATAAAAGAGATTGCAATTGCAAGACAAATAAGAAATGATTTTCAAGATATTGTTTCAGAAATTACATCTATAGGAGGCAATCTACTCCTAAAAGGTGAAAAATTTCTAGTTAGAGTTGAAGGAACATCAAAAGGATTTCTCACAAAAGATGTAGAGATTGCTGCAACATCAAATATTATAGAAAAAAAATCAAAACTAGGTGCACATCCAGGAACTGATCAAGATTATGACAAGTTATTGTATACGTATCTAACAAAAAATAATGCATACATCTGTATATTTTCAGACAAAGGAAAAGGAGGAATTCCATATCAATCCCAAACTAAAAAGACAGTTTGTGCAGTATACGATGAATTATCTGCAGTTTCTTGTTATGAGACAATAAAACAAGGTTATGATACAAAAGTAATAGTTTGTTATAGACAAAAATCAGAATTGATGAATTTAGTCAAAGTTATCAACCAAATTATTCCCAGACTAGTACAAGAAAAAATTGAATTAGAATTCTTTCATCTAAAAATTAATCCTAATGGAATCAAAAATTATTTGATATATGTAAATTCAATTTTAGAAATAATGTTACAATTTTCAAATAAGAGAATATCATTAGCTTTATCACCACTCGTATTTTCATCAGATTTTCTAGATAATGCATTAAACCTAGTATTTACAAGGAAAAAAATTCCATTAGTTCCATTATCTGGGGTTGATACAAGTTTGTTTGATGACGCAAAAGAAATTGGATTAGAGAGAAATATCAAAAAATTAGAGAAAATTATTATTATTAATTCCAACGAAATTCCATCTTTTGCAAAAAAAGAGGTTAAAAATGCTCTTAAAACAAAAAAGATGATCTCTGTTCAGGCTGGACCAAACAATGTTCACGATATTTTAGATTCATTAGAAGAAAATCACTGAGAATTTAAACGGCATATTTGGTTTCAATATGTGCTCAAAATAGGAGAATTCATCTACCCATGGGGAAGTGGCCATTATTCTAGAATGATGAGATTAAATGAAATACTTGAAGATCACATCAAAGAAGATTTTGAGGTTCATTTTTCAAGCAAAGATCATGTTTATGAAAAATTATTGAAAAAATTTCCAGACCAAAGAGAAAAAATTCATGAAATTTTAATGCCAACTCCAATTGATGGAAAATTCGGTCCAAGTGTTTCAATGTCATTAATGAATTTGTTATTACCAATATCAAAAAATCCCCCACTAGTTAGACAAATTGCAAACTATCTTAGAGAAGAAAGAAAGCTCTACAATAGAGAAAAATTTGATTTGGTAATTAATGATGGAGATATGGGTTCAAATATTTTAGCAAGAAACAGAAACATACCTAGTCTATTCATAACAAATCAATTTAGACCAAAGTTATACAGTTCTAGATCATATTTGTATCCATCATTAATTTTTGTTGCAAAACAGATTTTAAAAGCATCAAAAATTCTTGTTGCTGATTCCCCACCACCTTATACAATGTGTGAATATAATCTAAATTTCATAAACGAAGCTAAGGATAAGGTAATTTATGTGGGACACTTTACTAATAGTAAAAAGATAAACAGAGAAGAAAGTTCTGATCTTGAAAAATTAATTAAAAATAATGAATTTAGTTACTGGATGAGAACAGGTAACAAATCAACTAATGATGGAACTGGTCAGAGATATGAAGAAGTCTTTCATCAAGATGAAATGAAAAGTGAAAAACGAATCGTTTCTCATGCAAGAAATGATCCAGAAATTGATGTTGTGATTGGAAAGGATGGAAAAAAGTATTCCATCTCTGATGCTTTAGACAAAAAAATAGATTGGATTCAAATTGATATCGGATTTCTTTCAGAACAAGAAAAAGATACAGTGTTGAATGAATGCAAATATGCAGTAGTAAATGGTTCCCATACTGTAATGGGTGAAATAATGGGTGGAAAGTCAAAACCAATTATTGGAATTCCCATCTATGATGAGCACACTAACAATATCAGATGGGCTCAAGAGAAGAATTTAGGAGTGTTAGCCACAAAAACAAAGCAGGTAATTGAAGGGATTTTCAAAATTAAAGAAAATTATGAGGAATTTGAAGGGAAATTAAGTGAATTTTCAAAGAATTTTGTCCCAAATGGGGCTGAAAATTCAGCAAAGATTGCTGCTCAGACCTTAGAGGAAAAGAGATAATACATTATTTTTAGAATTTCGCTCATCTGGCACGCGGGATTTCGATGGGCGAACGGACCGAAAGGGATGATGAAAAAATCCGCGTGTCAGATGATATCGATCAATTAACAATGTGGGAACGCTTTTATGGAAAAAATTAAGCCAAATCATCAGTGCCTAACTGTCCAGAATGTACATCAAGAGAGAAAAAGAAGATTGAAGCAAAGTACATAGAAGATTTTCCAGAAGAAGAAGACAGAAGTAGAGACGCATTATTCAAATTATTTGATGAAATTGACATTCCAATGAAAATGGATGAAAAAAATAGAAGACACTTTATCTGTAAACGATGTGGTCTATATGCTACAAGAGAAGAGATTTCAGATATCAGATTCAAACTAAATCAAAAAGAAAGAACACGTGATGATAAACATGATGACTATCTAGAATGGTGGTCAAAAAGTAAAAAAGAAAAAGCAGAAAACTAGAGTGATTTTACTATGGTAAAAAAGAAGAAAGAAGATGAGATTCCTGAGTGGGTTACAGATGAAATTCAGAATGCAAAATTTAAGAAACCTAAAGAACTAAAAAAATCTGGATATATTTTAGAATTCTATTACGAAGACAACAAAATTGATACTCAGTTGTATGATGCTGTAGAAGATGGCAGACACATAGTAACTATGGATGTTCCAAAAAATATCAAGATGGATGATTTGTTAAAAGGAGAAGTATACGAATTTGTTTTTGACCAACATAAAGCACCACTAAGCAAAAAAGTCTCAGAATACTTGGAAAAAGAAAAAGAGATTGAAATGAATGCAATTTACCAATTTGATTTAAAGTCACTTGAATTATTAGATGTAGGCTCAGGTGAAGCCGAAGATGATGGTGCTGAAGAGTAAATCTAGAATTATTCTATAGAATCCAATTGTTTTTTGAAAGATTTTCCTAAGATCGGGTTTATGAAATAAGGAAATGTGTGTTTTAACCAAACAGCACTTCTCACTACAGAAGGAACTATAATTTCCAATCTAGAAGAATTTGCTGCTTTTACAATTGCTTTTGCAACTGTTTTAGAACTAAGTGATCTAGGAGAATATTTTGGCATTTTTTCAAAAGAAGGGTGATCAAAGAAATCAGTTCTAACCATTATCGGACTGACTACGGTTATTCCTACTCCAGTATCTTTTAGTTCATGCTTGAGACCCTCAGAGAATCCCAACATTGCAAATTTTGATGCACAGTAAGAGGCAATTCCAGGAAGGCCAAAGCTTGCTGCAACTGAAGCAACGTTAACAATATGACCAGATTTTTTCTTCAACATTAATGGAAGGAAATTTTTAATGCAATACATCATTCCGAAATAATTAGTCTCCATTTGAGACTCTATTTCATCAATAGATAGATCTTTGACAGAACCATATATTGCAAAACCTGCATTATTTACTAATACATCAATAGAGTTAAATTTTTCTAAAACAGTTTTTGACATTTCTTTTACTTGTTCTTTATTTGATACGTCACACTGACAAACAAGAATAGATACATTGAATTTTTCTAATTCACTTGCAAGTTCATCTAGTTTTTCTTTTCTTCTTGCAACTAGAATTATGTTAGAACCTAATTTTGCAAATTCAATTGCTGTTTGTTTTCCAATTCCAGATGAGGCACCAGTAATTAATACAGATCTATTTTTAAAATCCACAAATCAAAAAAATCGTTTAAAGATAAAGTGGTTTCTATGGTAGATATTTACCATATAAACAAGAAATTTAGGCTTAAATTTACAAATCATATCTAATTGTACATTTACAGCCATTTTGTTTACATGATTGGAAACGATTAGTTACATATGCCATAATTTAGGATGATTACAAATTTACAAAGTTCATCATTAGATTTCATTTCATAGAAATGTTAACTTTGTTCTAAATTCTGGATCAAATCCATTTTTCTTTAGAGTTTCTTTTACACTGTTTAATATTGGATCCATGTCAATTTAAAGATAATGTTGACTGGTCATTGTTTTGATTTTCTCTGATCTCTTTCTATAATCTTCCATAACAGTATCATATTCGGGTGTATTTTTTAGAAAACCACTAATGTAAATTATTGCAGCCTTGGCTGCTTTGTATAATTCAATTTGTCCTTGGAAATAGTCTGGATGAATATCATTACTCAGAGATTTGTTTCCTCCAAAATCATGATAGTTTTTGCATTCTTTTTCATATGCTGCTTTAGGCGAAATAGCATAACTTGCTTTGAAACTAGAATAATTGTGGGTTTGTAATCTTTGTTTTAATTCTGCATTCAAGTCATTATCAGATCTCCCTACATACCCAACTCTTAAAGTTCCATCTTGATTTGCAGAACCAAGTGCATAATTTCCAATTTTATTTCTTTTGACAGCGTTGTTTATTCCTAAGTTTGAAAAAGGAAATGGACCACTCATGTTCAAACTGGCCATGTTATTTGTCTCTCAACTTCTTTCGTTTGTAGATGACATCTGCTACAGTTCTTCCATATGATTTAGCCTTAGGTCTTAATGTGACAGTCTTACCTTTGAGTTTAGAAAGATCTTTCTTTGCTGAGGCATATCCACGTTGTCCTTTTTCAGGTGCATTGACTCCTGCAACACGTATGTATTGTGACCCACCAACTCTGTTACGAACAGTAAAGGTATCGCCATCAATTACTTTCTGAACTTTTCGTCTGACAGATTTTTTTCTTTGAACCATATCTTACAATACTCCTTTTACTGATTTAACAGATCTGTTACGTTTTTCACTAACCTGTTGTGGGATCAATTTGACAAGTTTATGATATAGTTTGATCGCTAAACGAATGAAATTATCATCATATCCAAACTTTTCAAAAACTCTTCTTAGAGAATATACTCTAACAAAAGAAACTGTTGCAAAAACTAGTGTGACAAAAATATTTGCTAAAAACAGATCTTCTTGTAACCAATTCATTGAGAATGGAAGTACAACAATTCCAACTACATAACCAATAGGGTATGATCCAAAAGAGTTTACAAAAGCTTCTGACAAACTTTTTGATTTAGTGTCTGGTGATTGAGATGTTGTATTGTTTACCATTTACCATACACCATAGGTTCTTCGTCTCTTTCATCTTCAAACTCTCTGATGATTCGGGGATACATTTGCGTCTTCATACATTATAAGAGTGGAAAGTAATTATTAAATACTATCAGCATAGTATCTTTAATGAAGATACTATAATGAGTAAACACACACGATTACGCATCCACATTGCCCCATTAGGCTTTGAATCTGACAGGATCGTACTACCAGCCATTGAGATGAAGGCAGACAAGATTTGGATACTGATCCATAACAATCCAAAGAAAACTAAGGCAAAATCATACCTTGATAACATCAAAACAAGACTGAGAAAAGAACGAATAGAGTTTGATGTAAAAAAAATAGATCGGTTGGACTTGTTTAGTGTCATTAAAGGGGTGAGAAATATTGTAAACGAGGATGAAAACAACATGTACTATGTCAATGTCTCATCTGGATCAAAAATTCAAGCAGTTGCATGTACCATGGCTTGCATGATGTTCAATGAAGAAAATAATTTAATTCCTTATTATGCACAACCTGAAGATTACTTTGATTACAAAGGAAAACAAATGTCAACTGGATTGGATAAGATAATAGACATACCTCAGTACGATATCAAAACTCCTGAAGAAAAATTCATACGAACATTACGAATCATTAAAGAAAATAAAAACAAGATCGATAAAACAAATCTGGCAATAGAAGCAGAAAAAAAAGAGATTATTGTTGTTGGATCAGAGGAAAATTTTGAACAGGCACGATTTACAAGTTTGAACAAAAACATTGTACAACCTTTGAAAAATGATTGGGGTTTTGTAAAAGAAGAAAAGATAGGTAGAACTAGATGGGTAGAGATTACTCCTGAAGGAGAAAATGTTTTGGAGATATTAGATTAGGATGAAATTTCTTTTTGATGAAAACTGTTCTCCTTCAGACAAGTTCATAGAAACTCATCCAATATGTGAGAACGTAAAGTATCGCTTGGAACAAGGAGTAAAAGATGAAGCAATTTTGGAGCATGTAAGTAAAGATGAGTTCATCATAGTTACAAAAGATATTAGATTTGCATTGGACGCGACAGGTAAGAAATTCAAAGTAATTTATCACCATGAAAGTAGAAACAAAGATTATTTTCTACAAGCAGGAGAATTTGAGCCTGAATTAGTCTCAGAATTCAAGAGTTTTGAATTCAAGTAAATTTAATTTTTACTCTATCTATGTAAACAAAAAGACTATTTGAAGAAATACTACAAAATGTTCTTATTCTCATAATATATTTCTAATTTAGTGAAAGCTTCAAAACAACACATAGAGTTAGTAATTAAAAATTCAAAATATTCTCAAGATTATCTATATGGAGTGGTTTCTATGTGGCTTGAGGTTTTGAGATTCTACTCAAAGCCAGTTTTACTAAAAGTAACCAAGTAACTGCAATTGGTACATAATATGTTGCAATTCTCCAGCCTATTACTGCATCCCAAGCAAGGCCCCCTTCAGAAACATCAAAGTCAAATGGATTTAGATTGTTAAGATATGCTATAATTCCAAATTCAGCAAGACCAGAACCTCCTATGGTAATTGGAAGATTTCCAATCGCATTTGCACCCATTACTGCCATAATAGAATCAAATGCATT
This sequence comes from Candidatus Nitrosopumilus sp., assembly GCA_016125975.1. Lineage (GTDB taxonomy): Archaea > Thermoproteota > Nitrososphaeria > Nitrososphaerales > Nitrosopumilaceae > Nitrosopumilus. The sequence goes on along the minus strand of JAEFCZ010000003.1, from coordinate 15,045 downwards.
GATAACATATCCTGTTCCCATTGCAATTATCATAAATGAAATTCCATAAAATGACCAAGATGCAAGTGAAAACAAAAATGATACTGTAAATACTTTTTTTGATTCAGAAGTTCTTAGATTTTTTCTACTCATGGTACATACTTCTTCCATCCAAGAGTTTGTTTGCTCAATATACTTGACACCTTTTTCTTTTCCAAATCTTTTAACAAGTTTTCCCAAAACTTTAGGAACTTGGAATGTACGTTTAGACGATAAGAAAAAGAGTACCATCCACAAAGCAGTTACAGTAATACTAGTTCCTAAAACTACTGCTGCAACTACATATGCTCCATTTAGTAGGGCAATTATTCCTGCCATTATAGATAACAGACCAGCTGCAAATACTTCAGTAACAATATCCATAATTGCAATCCATGTTGATTTGGAAGGCTTTACTCCTTTTTTGTGTAAATAATAGATTACAATGAATTCTGCACCAATAAACATTGGAGTTGTAAATTTAATAAATTCACTACCTACACGAACTCCAGTTAATTTCAAAAATGAATCAAAACTTCCAAGATATTTTCTTGTAATGTATGCAAATTTGATTCCTTGAAGACCTAATTTGATTAACATTGCAATAACTGCTCCAACAAAAGGAAAGAATCCAATTGCAAGAACGTCTTCTAGTTTAATATCAAATTGAATAGCGATAATGAAGATAGGGATTAGGGTAGCAGGGATAGCTGCAAGTCTCCAGTTCATTTGATGATTTCTTTGAAGAATCAAATATGAAAGTTGAGAAAAATTAGAATACACGCCTAGGTTTAGGCACAAAATTGTTGATTAATTGAGGGTTTTTTGATGGTTTTGAAGTTCCTCTTTGATTTCACCAAACAATGAATCCAATAATTCAAAATCTGAAAGATTTTTTTCTTCAAGTAGTTTTACAACTAGTTCTTTGAGATGTGCTTCTTTTTCAAGTACACTTTGAATCACAAATAAGGTATGATTTTGTTAGTTAAAGATCAAGTGGAAATTAATTGTAAATTTTGGTACCAATTTGGCACTTCATAGATTATAGAATCAAAATCAAGCTAGTTTGAAATATGAGCAAATTATGAATCAGACAGGATTGAAAACTATTTTTGTTTCTGGAACTGCTGGATCAGGTAAATCATTACTCTCATCAAAATTATATGAATACCATACAAAAAATGGAGCATTTACATCTATTTTGAATTTAGATCCAGGAGTAGAAAATTTACCATACAGTTGCGATGTAGATGTAAGGGATTTTGTAGATATTGTATCTATTATGCAGCAATATGATCTGGGTCCTAATGGTGCATTAGTTATGGCAGCTGATTTGATTGCATCAAAGATTGATGATATTCAAAATGAAGTAAACAGAGTAAATCCAGATTATCTTATTGTTGATACCCCAGGACAGATAGAATTATTCGCGTATAGGTCTAGTGGACGTTTTCTTATAGACAACATTACATCTGAAGAGAAAACAAGCATATTTCTTTTTGATGGTGCTTTGATTACAACACCAGTAAATTTTGTTTCAATTGCACTTCTTGCAACATCAATAAGATTACGCTTGAATTTACCAACAGTTAACGTGTTAACAAAAACGGATCTTATTGGAGCAAATCTCAAAAACATTCTACAATGGTCAACAAGCTTAAGTACATTAGAAAATGCTATTGCAAAAGATGCTGATGGTGATACCTATACTTTAACTACAAATATTTTGAGAGGCCTTAATCTTAGTGGATTTGCTCAAGGATTGATTCCAATTTCAAATGTAACAGGAGATGGATTTGTCAATCTAGAAGGAGCTCTTAGCAGAATTCTTAATTTGGGTGAAGAGGTAGAAGACTAGTGGCATTAAAGATTACAGTAAAGGCACCTTCATCTACTGCAAATTTAGGTCCAGGATTTGATGTATTTGGTTTAGCAGTAGACGCATTCTATGATGAAGTCACTCTAACTAAAACTAAAAGTGGAATCACAATAGTTACTGATGATAACATCCCAACTAATCCAGAAAACAATACGGCAGGATTAGTTGCAAAAAATATGAAAAAAAAATTTAAGATAAAAAGTGGTCTAGAGATTAAAATTAAAAAAGGTGTTCCAGCAGGTTTTGGAATGGGAAGTAGTGCAGCATCAGCTGCTGCTACTGCAGTAGCATTTGATAGATTATTTGAATTAAAATTGGATGGAAATTCTTTGGTAGAATTTGCAGGATATGGGGAGAAAGCTAGTGCAGGATCAGTTCATTATGATAATGTTGCAGCATCGGTGTTAGGAGGATTTATAATTGTAAAAACAAATCCATTACAGGTAATTAGAATAGATCCGCCAACAAATCTTAGAATGTGTGTTGCTGTTCCAAAACTTGATGTTCCAAAAAAGAAAACCAAGGTTTCAAGAGGAGTTATTCCAAAGAAAATAAAATTAACAGATAGTATTTTGAATTTATCACATGCATCAGCAATTGTAGCAGGATTTATGAAAAAAGATCCAGAATTAATTGGAAACTCAATTAAAGATGTCATAGTAGAGCCTGCAAGACAGCATATGATTCCAGGATTTGTCAAAGTTAAACAAAATGCTCTAAAAGCAGGGGCATTAGGTGTGACAATTAGTGGGGCAGGACCTTCAGTAATTGCTTTTTCAAAGAGTTCTGCAGATTTAAAGAAGATCAGCATGGCAATGTCAAAAGGATTTACATCTGCAAACACAAAATGTCAAACAGTAATCTGCAAACCAAGTAAAGGTGCTGCAGGCAAAAAATGATTTGATGAGTATGAAAAAAGCAGTAGTTGTTTTTAGTGGAGGAGTTGATTCTGTTTGTGCAGTATCGTTTCTCAAGTCAAAGTATGAGTTGTATGGAATTACTTTTTCATATGGACAAAAAGCAACCATGGAAATTTCTGCTGCAAAGTCCTTTGCAAAAAAACTAGGACTAAAACAACACAAAATTATTGATATTGGTTTTATGAAAGAACTTTATGGAGATTCTAATGTTTTGACCAGCTCAAAACGAAAGATTCCAAGTAAGTTTGAGTATTCCATTGTAGTTCCAATTCGAAATGCAGTGTTTCTTTCAGTTGCATCTGCCTGGGCATATACTCTAAATGCATCTCTAGTGGTATACGGAGCCCATACAGGAGACAAACATTATCCTGACTGCAGACCATCTTTTGCAAAAAAACTAGAAACTGCATTTAATCAAGGAGAAATAGATGGAATTAATTCAAAATTAAGAAAAAAAATAGAAATTTGGTCTCCATATAGACAAGGACTATCAAAAAGTGATTTACTAAAGAAAGGAGAAAAAGTATTGGGTAATTCAATCTTCAAAACATGGAGTTGTTATGCAAACAAAAAACTTCATTGTGGAGTCTGTGAGTCTTGTAATAACCGAAAGATTGCATTTGAAAAAGCTGGAATCACAGACAAAACAAAATATCTAAAATAATTCTAGTATCTATTTTTAAGAATCTTCTTTTTTAGAACAAATCCTCTTATTCCAATATACCAAGCCAAGAAGATTAATCCAGTGATTCCCCACCAGACATAGTTTTGAATTTCAGGAGAAAGTTCTGTAAGAGTTCCAACAACTTCTCGTGCAATTAACATACAGATTGCAAGAACTATTGCAAACTCAATTGCATACCATGTAAAACTAGGCCATGATTCTTTTGGAATATGAGCAATTTTTCTTCCATCATCCATGATTTTTTTGAAATAGAATCGCTATTTAATTTTTCAGATGTTAAAAGGAAGAGTCAGAGGCGCGTTTTCTAATTAAGGTCATAATACCTTCTTTTTCCTCTTTATTTTCATAAATTCCTCTAAATGCAGATGAAGAAAGGGTTGCGTCATTTCTAACACCACGCATTTTCATACAAAGATGTTCTGCATCAGCTAAAACTAGTACTCCTTTTACTCCCTGAGAGTATAGTTCATCTGCAATATTTTTTGTTAATCGCTCTTGAATTTGGAGTCTTTTTGAATATTTTTCAACTAATCTTACTAATTTTGATATTCCAAAAACTCTACCGTTTGGGGAATAGGCAATATGGATTTTTCCAAAGAATGGAAGCATATGATGCTCACACATGGAATAAAACTGAATATCACGTGCCACAACTACATCAGAGTCTTCTGAAAATTGAACAGCTAATTCTGAATCAGAGTCATATCCTGAAAAAATTTCTTTATACATATTTGCAATTCTTTCAGGAGTTTCACGTAATCCTTCACGAGTAGGATCTTCTCCAACCTCAATAATTAATTCTCTAACAAGTTTCTTTACGCGTTCTTCATCCATTTTGATGATTTGAGACGATTTTTCTAGTATTTGAACGTAATCGGATTTTTAGGCTGGTGATAACTATGGTGCTCCAATGAATTTATGGAGTTGTGGAACAACCTTTACGTCTACATAATGTGGAAAAACAATATCATACAAACTTAGTAAAAGATCTAATGATGGCTCTGCAACACCATATGTAGGTTGTATAATAAATCCGTCAATGTCATCTTTTAAGACGATATCAAAGATTTGGTTTACTAGTTCTTTAAAATCATCAGGTTTGGTTTTTGAGCTTACAACTACCTTGATGTAAGTTGTCTTTTTTGCATTTACAGAAGATTTTAGACATTTCATGGTATGGCCAATTAATTTGTCATAATGTTGAGAGTCAACAAAGTCTGAATCTTTTGTTTTGAATTCAATTTTTACAATGTCAATATAGGGTAAAACATGATTGAATCTATCAACATCAAAACATGATGATTCAAGATATGTAGGGATTTTTTTGTCTTGGATATGTTTTGCAAGTAGTGCAACTGCTTGATGTTGAATTAGTGGATCTCCACCTGTGAAATTAACTTTGTATGTTTGATTTTTCAAATTAGAATCAATTAGTTGATTTGCTTCTTCAATAGAATATTCTGTTCCAGAATCAAGAGGAAGGGATTCTTTAGTATCGCAATAAAAACAAGTAAAGGGACATCCTGCAAGTCTTACAAAAAGCGTCTTTGTTCCATAAAGAATTCCTTCACCTTCTACGGATGTGAATATTTCAAATAGTCTTACTTTCAAGTAATAATGGTAATTTTTTTCATTATTTATTCAATGACTTTCTAATGCATTACTGGTTCTTTTGTATAGAATAATCCAGAGATAAAAAATACTATGCCTAGAATTCCAATGGTACTCCCAACAAGTTCTACTTGATTTTGAAGATCTCCTTCCATTGGAGCCCATAACAAAGCCATCAAAGCACCAACCACAATCATTGGAATTCCTACTCCAACTGTAATTGCTTTAGATGCCATGCTCAATCCTGTTTAGAAAATGTATAATAAGTTTATGATAATTTTTAAGGATTTGAATTTTGATGGTTGAGATTTACTATGAGTTGTTTTGCAGTGATTATGTGGTTTTGAGAATCATAGCTAATGACATAAAGTAATGCATATGAGCCATTTGGGAATGGTGTAACATTGTTTACAGTCATGTTATTACCAGTTGTAAATTCTACAATGTTTGGAGTACAACTAACACAACCTACTTTGTAGTTTTTAGTTGAATTATCATTATTCCATGTAATATTGACAGTTGCAGAATTATCAGTATAGCTTGAGACAGATGTTGTAACAACATCTAGTGGTTCAGCAAATACTTTATTTGTAGAAATTACACCTACGGTCAATACCAATAATAGTAGAAATGCTAAACTCTTCAATTCTCTGCCTCCAAATCATTTCGTAATTTGACCATATTTAGAAGATCTTTTTTATAAATTTCAACCACACCTAGTCTTTCTAGTCTTTTGACTGCTCTCCACATCGTAGTTCTTGGTTGAAGGAACTTCTTTCTTAGATCACTTTCAAAGACTTCGCCTCCGTTTTCTGAGATAAATTTGACAATCTCTTTGTCATCTTCTCTCATGTCGGGTCTGAGATCAAAAATTGTGTTTGGATTTAATGAATCTGTTTTTGTTGGTTCTGAGTGTGTTTGGATTACCTCTGTTTGTAATTGTGGTTTTGATTGTCTCTTCTTTATTGCAATTACAGAAGCAATTACTGCTGCCATAATTGGACCTATTATTAGACCAATAGTTACAGAATCAAATGAGAATTCAGAGGGGGTTGTAGGTGTTTCTAGTGGAGCACTAAAGATATACTCAATTTGTGCAGGGCCTGTAGGAATTTCTAATTTAATTTGAGTCTCAAGTTGTTCCATATTTTCAGGAAGAATATTCATTCCTACAATGACAGAATTTTCTGGCATTAGTAAAGAGTATCTAGTAGGAGAATCAAATGAAAATGTCCAGATTCTGCCTTCTTTAGAAATTAAATCATGAATTTCATAGTTAATACTAATAGAAGAATTATCATTTGTTTGAATCATGACCTTGTCTTCAATTATGTCTCCAGATAGAATAGTTCCATCTTCTGCAGTTGCAATAAAATTATCAATTGATGTCCCAAAGAGACTTAATTCAAAGTTTGAAGAGTCCACATCGATTTGAGATGAAATATGTGTAGAACCATCAGAATTGATGATTAGATCAAGAGTTCGAGTAGTGGCAAATGAGGTCTGTAAAGGTATCGTTAGTGCTACAACTAGCAATCCTGCAACTATCAGAGGTGCATTAACCATTGTATCGATGATACTATCAGTCCTTACAAAAAGCATTCCATCTTCTCGAAACTCTGTCCTATGAATTGGTACGATTTGGGAGTTCATTGGCTAATACCTTAGGTTCATGCTCTCCACAAGTCCTTGAAATCTCTTGAATTCTTGGAAAAACTGAAGTCCTTTTTCAGTAATTTGAAAGACTCTATTTCTGTCATTTTTGACAGACTCGACTAAGCCTGCTTCTACCAGTTTCTCACATTTGTCTAGTACTGCATAGTGAGATAGGTTGGCTTTGCGAGATATTGCAGATACAATGATTCCCTCACGACCACCATCAGCAGTAACGTTTAGGATATCACCCATTATGCCCATTTCGGACCTGTATTGTTGTTTTGACATGGTATAGTATACAATCAATTAGTTATTGAGGAATGTTTTGAAACACTATAGCGGAACGCAAAGCGGAACGCCATTTTAGCTTGGAAAATTGGTTAATTTTTCGCAAAATCGTTGCGGGGAAGAAAATTCCTAGAGATTTTATGCGTAGTTTTTTGTGTGAAAAATGCCAGTTTTCTTGCAAAAAACAAATTTTTTGAAAATTTGGAGTAAAATATCATAATTTGAGAGATTTTGGAGGAATTTACCATATAAAGAACAGAATGTTTCCTGTCCGTTCCTAATCTATCATTTTGATGTGTATGCTTTATGGTAAAACCCCAAAACAGAACTATTGGTGTTATTGCTGTTCTTTTGATGCTTGGTGCATCTCCAATATCTGTAACCTACTCGTTTGCAGATAATACTGGTGTGTACGAGCCAAAAGGAAGTTCCAAAAAAGATGGACTTGAAGTAATTCTAACTGAAAAAGTGGTTGATGGAGAGCTCGAAGTCCAACGTTATGCCTTGCCATCAGATACTTCGAAAGAAGATATGCAGAGAATGCTATCTATTGAAACATCAGGATGGGCAATAATGAATTACAAGGCCTATAATGTTGGAATTACTCTCTTTGATGGAAAGGCAATAAAGGTCGGACAAGACTTGTGGGAGATATCAACTAATGGAGTCCTAAGTCTTGAAGAAAAAGAGTTTGACCTAGAATTAAGTGGAAAATCCAATGGTTCCCATGTAGTTATGCATGGAACTGCCTCAGATGAGGATCTCAGTTACAAAGTTGTATTTTCTGGAAAGATTTCTGAAAATGAGAATGTCTTTGAAGTTTTCTTTAATTCTGGAGTAAATCCTGAGATGGGTCAAAATATCAAATTTCTTCAGATTGGAGAATACCCATTTTGAAAAATCAGTTGATTATAACCAAGAGTTCAAAAACACAATTTCGGTGAGATAATCACCCATTTTTCCTTTTTTTGAGTAAAAATCATTCACCTTGTCAGCTTTGAGATTCATAGTAACTTTTTATTCCCATTTTGAAAAGTAAATCATAAAATGTTTGATAAATTCAAGAAAGAAGAGGGTGGAGAAATGGTAGAAGAAAGACCTGAAGAAAATACTACAGAAGAGGCTCCAGAATCTACTGTTGTTGAAACTTCAAGTCAGATTGGAATTGGAGAATTAATGGGAAAACGTGCCCAGCTTGAAGAGGCAATTGATTATGTCGGTTTAATGATTAAAAATCTCAAAGATAAACGAACATTACTTGAAAAAGATATTGAAGAAGAATCAGTAGATATCAAGAATCTCAAAGAGAAACTCCAAAAGGTTAGTGAGTATATTGAAGAAGAGAATAGAGGAATTTCAGAACTTGCTGAAAAGAGAAAGCAAGTAGAATCAGAAGTTGATGAGGTTGGTTCTATAATCAATAATTTACGAGAAAAATTATCAGGGGTTGATAGAATTATTGATGATGAAGGTAGTCGAGTAAGAAAGATAAAAGAATCTCGAGATTCTTCAGAGTAATTTTCTAAGATTTTCAAAAAAATAATTTATTTTTCTAGTAAAATTTTGATGTTGATTCTGTAGATGCTGTTGATTCAGCTGGAACTGATGGGAACATTTGTCCTGCAGAACTTTCTGCTACTGCTGCAGCTTCTTTGAGTATTGCATCAGATTCAGCGTTTGTTGTTTCATCTGTTCCAAATGCTGCGTCACCTGAGAAACTCTCAGTCATAAATCCGCCTAGCATTTCAGCCATCTGACCAATTTCAGCTTCTGCTCCAGGCATTACTTTACCTAATGATGATTTGAGATTCTTCATTAATCCCATTGTTGGCATGATAGCTACTACAGTATCTCCAAGATCACTAAATGTTGTTAATCGTAATTCAATTTGTTCAAGAGCGACTCTTGCGCTACTCATAATTTTGATAACTTTTCTAATTTCTGCTAGTTCATTTCCTAAAACTTTGCTTGTTTGAGTATCGTGTTTTTGGGTTGCCTCTACAATTCTTGCAAATAGTTGTCCATCACGTTCTTTTAATCCAGACAACATTTTATCTAATTTTTGAATCTGTAATCGTAATCTTTTGACTCCTTCTTGTACTCGTGGTTTTAGAGCACCTTTTGGCTTTACAGTATCACTGATTTTATCACCAATGCTAGTAGTAGGTGGTTTTGTCCACTTGTTACTCAAATTAGCCATAGTTTTGGTTTAGGAAAATGTACTTAATTTCAGGTGTAAAGAATGATTCACAGCATGTGTAACTTCACTAACAAAAACCAAAAATCTATTTACTATTTTTCTAGGCATAACTCATGAGCGAATCTTTTGGTTTTGATTTACCAGATAATTCCAAAGAGTTAACAGACAAAGAATATGTCAATTTAGTAAATCGAATAAGAGGTAATTTTCTTAGCTATGTTTCAGTATTAGATTCAACACTTACTGTAATAATTTCAGATTTATTTTTACGAGACAAGAATGATTTTCCATTATGGGCAAAAACAGTATTTGATGAAGATCGTACTGCATCCTTTGGAACAAAAATAGTTTGGATATCAAGAATAATGAAAAATCACCAATATTTCAAAAAAGAGATTGATGAGAAAACAAGAATAAAGATTCAACAAAAGCTAAATGAGATTAGAGAAATTAGAAATGATTTTGCACATAATTTTGCACATAACAAAAAAATAGAAACTGAAAATGTCAAAAACAGGATTATCAAATTGTATGATTTTGAAGAAGGGATGACTACCCCAAAATTATTCAAAATGGAAGAAATCATGAATTTGATAAATGATTCATGGGTTTTAGAACAACTTGAAAAATTAGAAATACTAACAAAAAAGATTAGAGATAATTAGAAATTTATTTTTATAATGGAATTCTTAAATTATTTTTATGAATAAGAAAATCATTATTATTCCCATTGTAATAATTATTGGGATTTTTGCAGTAATGTCTTTAGATTCATCTGAGAAAAATGACAATATTGCATTTCATGTAACGTTAGCAGATCCGCAATTGTATGAAAATGGAATTTATACTGAATCTTTTGATATTAAAAATGGTGAATATTATTTCAGATTTGTTCCAAATGGAAGCAGCCCTGAGATTTTATCAATTTCATTAGATGGTTACAGTATAAAATTTTCTGAAGATTTCCAATTGAAAAATACCCTACATAAAACAGGAATTTCTGAATATTACACATGGAAATATCTTGGAGAAAATAAAATTACAATTTTAGAAGATCAACGAGTCTCAATTAACATTAATCCAAATGGAAATGTAATGGGTTCAGTATCTGTAGATATTTTACAAAATTAAAAGAGGCGTAATCCCCTTCATTGCAGAACTTTGAGAGATTCCCTCTCATTGTCAAACGACCTTAGCGCTTGATTGCCTTTATCGTTCTGCGGGGTTACGCGATTTAGTCGATAGGAATTATATCCTTCGGCATTAAATAATATAGGAACTTCAACTATTTAATAGTTCATGTGATAAATTACAAATAATTCTTTAATTATTGAAATATTTTATTCCTATTTCATAAAAATCGATCTATAAATTACGAATTTTTATGCTAAAGCTATTGAGTTTATCAGGAAAAGTTGCTTTAGTAACTGGTGGAAGTAGAGGAATTGGATTTGCTACTGCAAAAATTTTGTCAGAAAATGGGGCTAGTGTAGTAATCACAGGAAAAGATCAAAAGCGATTAGAAAAATCATCTTCTGAAATTTCTAATTCATTTGCAATAATAGCTGATGTTAGAAAAACCAATGATGTAAAAAATGCAGTAAAAAAAACAATTGAGAAATTTGGTAGATTAGATATTCTTGTAAACAATGCAGGGGTTTTTCCTAAAATTAAAAAATTACATGAGATTGAAGAAGAAGATTGGAATGAGGTTTTAGATGTAAATCTTACAGGGCAATTCAGAGTTACAAAAGAAGCAATTCCTCATTTGCAAAAAACATCTGGTTCAATAATTAACATTTCATCAGATGCGGGACTAAAAGCATATCAAGGATTTAATGCAGATGCATATTCAGCAACTAAAGCAGCATTAATTGTACTAACAAAATGTTGGGCCCTTGAATATTCCAAAGACAAAATTAGAGTAAACTGTATTTGTCCAGGAGTAGTAGATACTGATATGACAAAACCATTTGTTAAAACTCAAAAAGATAGAGACTTTATGGATGCTGAACATCCACTAGGAAGAATGGGCAAGCCTGAAGAAGTTGCAAAAGCTGTACTATATTTTGCATCAGATGATGCATCATGGATTACAGGAGCAATTCTAGCAGTAGATGGAGGGGAATCTACAAAGTAAATTCACATGAATTTAATAGCACCTGAGGAGAATGAATTATGATGAAAGATAGAAAAGCAAAAGCGAAGTTGATTATATTATTAGGAATTATTTGGATTATCGTATCATTACCACTTCCTTGGATTATAAACAATCCACTAGTTTCAGAATCTCAATTTTTCACAATTCTGGGAATTATTGGAATTATTTCTATTCCATTTATTGCACTTGGAGTAGTTTGGACATTAAAGCCAGAACTTACAACTTAAGAGATAATATTGCAAAACATACCAATAATTAACAAAAATCCTGAATTAGATATTGCCATAAAGGCAGCAAATGAGGCAGGAAATGCAATATTAGAGATTTATCAAGGAGAATTTGAGGAATTTACAAAAAAAGATGATTCACCAATTACTGAAGCTGATTTAAAAAGTAATGAGATAATTAAAAAAATCTTATCCCAATCGCAATACGATATATTATCAGAAGAGGATAAAGATGATCAAAATAGACTTCTAAAAGAAACAATTTGGATAGTGGATCCATTAGATGGTACATCTGATTTTATTGATAAAACTGGAGAATTTACAGTAATGATTGCACTTGTAAAAAATAAAAAACCAATTCTAGGAGTAATTGCCTGGCCCACTGAAAACACATTATTTGTTGCTCAAGAAGAAAGTGGTGCATTTAGACATTCTAATGGAGAATGGAGAAAAATTTCAGTAACTAAAACAAATGATCTTTCAAAATGTAGAACTGTGGGATCAAGACATCATTTATCAGATAAAGAAAAATCATTTATCAAAAAATTAGGTATAGAAGATTTTACAAGTATTGGTAGTTCATTAAAAGTTGGAAAGATTGCATCAGGTGAAGCTGAAGCATACATCACAACTACAAATAAAATGAAAGAATGGGATACTGCAGCATCATATTGTATTATTTCTGAAGCAGGTGGAAAAATGACAGATATATTAGGAAATGATATCACATACAATAACAAAGAAGTACATCATCAAAATGGAATATTAGTTACAAACAAAATTATTCATCAAACAATTGTTGATGAATTTAAAAAATTAGAGTAGATTTCTTGATTTAAGAAAATCCTTTACTTTGTTTGCACTATCTGAAAGTGGTTCATACTCAGTATCTACTATTAGATCTGCTTTTTCAGGAGCTTCATAAGGATCGTCAATACCTGTAAATCCTTTGATTTCTCCCTTTCTTGCCTTAGCATACATGCCTTTGACATCCCGTTCCTCACATTTTTCTAATGAACACTTAACATAGCATTCTGCAAACTGATCACCTGCATCAATAATCTCCCTGGCATTTTCTCTGTTCTCAAGATATGGTGAAACTAGAGATACTGCACTTGGAACACCATGTTTTAACAAGAGTTTTGCTAAGTGAGCGACCTTTTTGTTATGCTCATCTCGGCCCGCTTTTGAAAAGTCTTTTGGAGAAAACCATTCTCTTAGTTCATCTCCATCAAGCATTGCCAAATTTGGAATATCTTTTTGCAAATCTTTTACGATGGTAGTCTTTCCGGAACATGGAAGACCAGTCATCCAAAGAACAAAAGGCTTCATGTGAGAAAAATGTCAATCAGCCCATAAAGAGCTTACGTTAATTTTGAACCCAAGATTGATTTTCTAAATATTCAATCTCTTTAATCATATCTTCCATTTTTTTGGAAATTGTCATGACCGATCTAAATTGTTCATACATATCATTCTCTTCTTCTCTAGACAAAACTTCAGCTTCTGCTTTATCAAAGAAGTCTTCTTCCTTATTCATATGATCCATAAGATAAACAGAGTATGTCTTTAGATATCTTGCAACAGGCTCTCTTGCATCTTCTCCTTCCTTCCATCTTTTGAGATGTTTTTTGATTTGTAGAGCAATTCTTCTGGAAAATTCATGTTCAATTAGTAATCCTCTAATCTCTTGTTTTAGATGATCATAGGTTGCAACACATGGAAAATAGGAGTCTTCTTCTCTAGAGTAATGAATAGAATCCAGAAATTCTTCAATAATTAATGTAATTTTATCAATATCAGAAAAAGGAATATTTTTTCCTGCGTAAAGTTCTGTATAGCATTTTATGATGACTTTTTCTAATCGGCGAATTTGTTTATGATCTTCACGTAATGTTTCAGTACCACTCAAGTAAGAAAATTATATTTTAGTTGATTTAATGTGTATCTAAAATCAACTGCTGAGCCTAAAATACTCAACCAAATCTAGTTTAATTTTTATCCGAAGATATTGAGATGCAATCAGAAGTGAATTCCGTAGTATTGTCTATTTTGAATTTGATTGGAGGTCAGATTAGTGAAACTCCATTAGCTAATTTTGATTCAAGTTTTATTTTTGAAAAATTTGCAGAACTACAAAACTCAGTTGGTACACTATCTACTCAAGATGGTTTCATTGCTCCAGCTCATGTAATTTTACTTGCAGCAGGAGTTGTTATCTTTCTTGGTGTTGCAGGTGAAGCATTTTTCAAAAGAACAGGAATTCCTGATGTTGCATTCTTAATGGTTCTTGGAGTAATTATAGGACCAGTTCTTGGTTTGATTCAACCAGAAGCTGTGATTCAAGTAGTTCCATATTTTGCAGCATTAGCATTGATTATCATTATGTTTGATGGCGGATTGAATTTGGATATCAAACATGTAATAAGAACCGCTCATTTTTCATCAACACTAGCTATTCTCGGTTTTATTTTATCAGTTGCAATGATTTCAATTGCAGCTCATTATGCATTAGGATGGCTCTGGTTAGAGAGTATCCTATTAGGATCAATTGTTGGAGGAAGTAGTTCAGCAATTGTATTTGGGTTGGTTAGAAATGTCAAAATTTCAGAAGAAACAAAGTCAATGCTAAGTTTTGAATCAGCATTAACTGATATTTTGGCTACCATAGTAGCATTCATTCTATTTGAAGCAGTTCTTGCAGGAACATTTGATTTACAGATATTACAAGAAACTATTGGAAGAGCAGTTGTTGTAGGTTTAGTTCTTGGATTTGGTGTTGGAATACCTTGGATGTATGTTTCAACAAAACTTGGAAATGCTCAACATGCTTACATGCTTACACTAGGAATTTTGTTTGTATTATTCTTCTTGGCAAACTCATTTGGAGAGTCAGGTGCTTTAACTGCACTGGTATTTGGTTTGATGTTAGGAAACAAAAATCATCTAGCACGAATTCTCAGATTTAAACTACCAAGAATTGAGATGGATGATCCAACTCATAATCAACTAACATTTTTGGTAAGGGCATTTTTCTTTGTGTTTGTTGGATTAATGGCAAGTTTTGGACAAATAGAATACATGATATTTGGAATTTTGATAACAATTGCAGTATTCTTTGGAAGAGGAATTGTTGCAAAAGTAACATTAACAAACAGATTCTCCAAATTGGATAAAGCTGTTACAAACTCTATGATTCCTAGAGGGTTAGCTGCAGCAGTACTTGCAACATATCCAATAACTATGGGTCTACCAAATGCTGAAGCATATCCACAAATCATATTCTTTATCATTTTATCATCAGTAATCATTACTACAATTGGAATGGGAAGATCAAAAAATATTCCACCACCTGATCCAATTAAAGGTGGATTTGTTAAGCCACCTGAAGATCCTGACG
>JAEFCZ010000071.1 GCA_016125975.1 Candidatus Nitrosopumilus sp. | reverse complement strand
AATATCATACAACTCTATTGGGCCTGATTCAAAGGAATCAGAACCATTTGTAACTGAAAAACTAAGAAATGTAAGAAAAATAATAGCAAAAATTATCTCATGTCAACCTGACGAAGTAATTCTCACTCAAAGTACAACTGATGGAATCAATATTGTTGCAAATGGTCTTTCATTTAATGAAAAATCAAACATAATTATTCGTGGAATGACTCATGAACACCATTCAAATTTCTATCCGTGGTTAAAACTACAAGAAAAAATTTCTGTAAAAAATCTTACAATAGATAAAGATGGATTCTTCAAACTTGAAGATCTAGAATCATTAGTTGATGATAATACCAAATTAATTGCTCTAAGTCATGCTCTGTACAATACTGGTACTATATTACCTTTAGAAGAAATCACAAAGACTCTCAATCAAAAAACTCCTCTTTTTGTTGACAGTGCACAGACTGTAGGATGTATTGACGTTGATGTTTCAAAAATAAATTGTAATTTTATGTCCTTTAATGGATCAAAATGGCTTTGTGGTCCAATGGGAACTGGTTTGTTTTATTGTAATAGGAAATCAAGTGAATTATTAGAACCAAGAACTATTGGTGGAGAATCTGCAATTATCTATGATGATACAAATCTATCATTCAAAGAACTACCTGATAAATTTCAGACAGGTTTTAGAAACTATGTTGGAATCGTTGGATTAGAATCTTCTGCAAATTATTTGCTTAACTTTGGATTAGAAAATATTCGCAAAAAAAATCAATACTTGTCAAATCTACTTAGAGAAGAACTATCTAAAATTCCAAAAATTATTCTGTATGGTCCAGAAGATCCTGATTCTAGAACAAGTATTGTTTCCTTTAACATAGATGAAATGGATTCACAAGATGTTGTTGATAGACTTGAAAAACAAAACATTATCTTGGCTGTAAGAGAAATTATGGAAAAAAAGATTGTACGAGCTTCACCTCATTTCTTTAATACTGAATCAGAAATTATAACGGTAATTGATGCAATAAAAAAACTATAGATTTTCTTGTTCTTCTATAACCATCATGGTTAGAGTTGATTGAACTTTGGTAATTTTTCTGACCTTGTTGGTGATAATTGAACGTAGTTTTTCAGCATCATCTGAAGACAATTTCAAGACAATATCGTATACTCCATAAACTCCTTGAACTTCATAAGTTACACCCTCATCTGAAAGAATTTGCTTTACTTCATTGATGATTGACTCATCTGATCCTAAATCAGAATTTAATAGAACATATGTAGTAGGCACACGAAATTTTTAATCAAACAGTATTTAACTTTTCATAATTCAAAAATTGATTAATCAGCATTTTGTCTTATTGATGTGAAACCCATAGATCTCACACTTACAATATCAAAATCTATTCCAAGTTTTCCTGGTTCTCCAAAACCACAGTTCATTTCTTGGTCTAGTCTCAAAGAAGATGGGTATAATCTTGAACTCTTATTCCTCAGTTCTCATACTGGAACACATCTTGATGCCCCATTTCATTTTGTTAAAAATGGCATCAAAATTGACCAAATTCCACTTGACAGATTAATGGGAAAAGCAATCTTAATCAAACTAAAAAAATCAAAAAATTCCTCAATTTCAAAATCTGATATTCTTCAATTTGAGAAAAAGAATGGAAATATTCCTAAAAATTCCTCAATTTTCTTTTTTACAGATTGGCAAAAAAATCTCAAAAAAGATAATTACTTTACAGAAAATCCTGGACTCGCATTATCAGCTGCAAAATACCTTGCACAAAAAAAGACAAATCTTGTTGGAATAGATTCACCTAGTATAGATCTTGGAAAAGATGAATCATTTAGTGTTCATCATACTCTATCAAAAAATAATATTTTGATCGTAGAAAATTTAGCAAATTTGAATAAAATTTCATCAAAGGAATTTAATTTTACAATTCTTCCACTAAAATTAAAAGACGCAACAGGTTCACCTGTAAGAGCAGTAGCGTTCTAAATTCTACATTTCGTAATGCTAAAAATACAGTAGATGTTGATATCTTACATGAGTAAACCTGGTAATATTTGGAGAAAAGTTCATGGAAAAATTGCAAAAAAACCCACAAACTTTTCTTGGTTGATTGAAGAAAAATTAGCAGGCTCAGGCATGCCTACAAGTTTTGATGAATTTGATTGGATTGTAAATCAAGGTGTAAAATCAATTGTAACTATGACTGAAAATGCTCTACCTGAAAACTGGACACAAAATATTGGTTATCTTCATGTTCCAACTCCTGATCTAACTGCACCTGATATGGAAAAAATTGATTCTGCAGTTGATTTTATTCATGAACAAATTACAAATGATCAAGCAGTGATGGTTCATTGTGCAGCTGGAATGGGAAGGGCTGGAACAATACTTGCATGTTATTTTGTAAAATACAAAAAATTCCCTGCAAAGAAAGCTATTGAAAAAATTCGTGAAGAAAGACCTGGTTCTATTCAATCAGAAGTACAAGAACTAGCTATTGGTTTTTATGAAAAACATGTAAAAATTAAATAGATTCTGAAACTAGTTTACCATCAACTATTTTGATCTTCATAGTTTTATTATCTGTAAAAGTTACTGTTAATTCATCATTTGAATCAGATTCTTCAATTTTTAGAATTTCTTTCATTTTGAATTCTTCAACATCTATCATTCATTTTCACCTATTCTGGAATTGACACCGTCTCAATTTTACCATCAACCACTTTAATGAACAAAAATCTATTATCTTTCATAATGAAAGTTACACCACCTTCTTTATCAGGATCTTCTATTTCAAGAAGTGGCTGTCCTAACAAACCGTCATATTTTGCCATACCAATTCACCAAAAAAGTTCCTTATATCCCTAATTGATTTTAATCTCAATTTCTCCAGAATTGTTCTTGACGCTTCCTGGTTCTGTAAAATCATGTTTTTGCCATGATGCAAATGCTTCAGCACCAATTTTGTGTGTGCCTTTACCCAAGTCTTCTGCTTTGAAAACAAATTTCTCATTAAAGTCAAATAATTCCTGTCTTACTTCTTCTTCTGATAGTCTGATAAATGGCTCAAAATTTTTGGCAACTTGAACCCAAATTCTTCTATCTTTCATAGGATTGACAAGTTTAGGATTTCTTGTCCAAAATATGGATGCTTTTCTATAGGTATCAATTGTTCTACCTAATTCTTTTTTCATAAATCCTCCTGAAGTCAATTTAACACCACATTTCATCTTGAATGAAACATCATTGTTATTGTAGGCTTTAGTCCAATTTGCCTCATTAAATGCGTCTCTCAGATCACCTTCAACTGAAAATTGAACATTTATCTCAATATTTTCATCTGAAGAGTATTCATCCTTAGATTTTACCAATCCCATGTCTGAAATCCTACTTTCACCCATTTCTACTGCTCATAATGATTTATATCCGCAATAAGTGCTTTTTCTGAATACATGAATGCACAAGTGATCAGTTCAGAAGCCAAAGAAATCAACCTTTCAATCACTGAAACCGATATTGGAATTTTGTACCTAATTCAACATGAGCTTCTAAAAGAATCAAATATTGATTTTGCAGGTGTTATTGTAAAACATCCACTTACTAACGAATGTTGGATGAGAATTAACTCTAGTTCAAAACCACTAGGTGAAATAAAGAAAGCTACTGATTCAGCAATAAAAATGGCAGATGAGTTCAAACAACTATTTAATTCAAAACTTAAGGTAAATTAGAATTGAAGTTTTGCCCCAAATGTGAGGTTAAATTAAAAAAAGGTACTTCAGGTCTTCAATGCTCTAAATGTGGTTATGCAGAGGGACAAGAAGAAAAACAGACCAAAAAAATTACTAAAAATGAGGAACATGAAGAATCCATTTTAGCTTTTGAAGGGAATGAAGGCGAAGAATCTCATCCTACTATCAAAATTGAATGTGAAAAATGTGGACATGATGAAGCCATTTGGTGGATGCTTCAAACAAGAAGTGCAGATGAACCAACAACACAATTTTATCGCTGTACAAAATGTAAGAATACTTGGCGTAATTACGCATAACGTTTAACTGGAACATAAAGTCAACAAAGTTGATTTGACTTTTGAAGCAAAAACAAATGGGTCTGATGATCTAAAAGCAATCATTTCTGCAATTTCTACACTTGTTGAAGAAGCAACTTTTGTTGCAACAGTAGAAGGAATTTCTTTTAGAGGAATGGATCCATCTCATGTTGCTCTTATTGATATTTCTTGGCCTAATTCTGCATTTGAAAAATATGAATGTGATAGTGACATAAAATTTGGAGTAAGAATAGATGAATTTTCAAAACTTATCAAAAGAGCAGACAAAAAAGATAGTATTGAAATTAGTATTTCTGAACAAAATATGTTGCTTGTTACTGTTGGAAAAAATAAAAAATACAAAATGCGTTTGATTGAAAGTTCTGCAACAGATACACCATTACCAAAGATACCATATGATTCTAAAATCATATTGTCTTCATCAAAATTTGATAAAATTTTAGGTGACGTTCAAGTTGTATCAGATTATTTGACGATTCATACATCTGATTCCAAAGGTGATTTTTCTGGTAAAGGTGATTCTGGAGAGGTTGTAATTGATTTAGATAAAGATGATGAAGATATTGAAGAGATTTCTTCTAAAGAAGACAGTGTTGGAACCTACAGTTTAGAATATCTAAATCCTGTAGTGAAAGCAGTAGGAACCACTGCGGGCTTTATTACATGTGAATTTTCAAGCGCAAAACCGCTCAGAATCGAATTCAAAGTAGCAAATATTGGTAGAATTCACTTTTACCTAGCTCCACGCGTGGAAAGTTAAAGCATTTAAAGATTAACTAATTCAGGTATTTTGAATTGAGACTTGTAATAAAATATGGTGGAACATCAATTTCATCTACAAAAGACATTAGAGCAATAGCTAATCACTTAAACACATTATCAAAGAAAAATCAAATTGTAGTTGTATGTTCTGCAACAAGTGGAACAACAGATGATCTAATTGAAATATCTGAATCAATAAAAAAAGAAAATAAATCAAAAGCTGAACAACTTGCATCAAAAATAACCAATCGACATAAACAATTAGCAAAACAAACCATCAAAAAATCTGATTTACGTAAAAAATTATTAAAAAATTTTGATGATGATTTTGCAGAACTTGTTGCCTTAATTGATGGAATGGTATTGCTAGGAGAAGTTACTCCAAGAACAATGGATTATCTTTTCTCATTTGGTGAGCGATTATCCATAAAACTAGTTTCAATGGCAATTAGTGATTCAGGCAAGAAATCAGTACCTCTAACTGGAAAAGAAGTAGGAATAGTTACTGATTCTAATTTTGGTGAATCTAAACCACTAATTGATACAACCAGATTAAGAGTTTCAAAAAATGTGGAAAATCTTTTCTCAAAGAAAACAATACCTGTTGTAGGAGGTTTTGTTGGTGCAGATCAACATGGCCATGTCACTACTTTTGGAAGAGGTGGATCAGATTATTCAGCAACAATTATTGGAACTTGCATAAAAGCTGATGAAATCTGGTTAATGAGTGATGTAGATGGGTTGATGACTGCAGATCCAAAAATTGTCAAGAATGCAAAATTGCTTAAAGAAGTCTCATACATTGAGGCAATCGAGATGGCGCTATTTGGCGCAAAACAGATACATCCACGCACATTTGAGCCTCTATTATCAAAGAAAATCCCAATGAAGATTAGAAGTTCCTTTAATGTAAAAAACGAAGGAACTCTAGTTACAGCCTCTCCTTCGTCATCTGTAAAAAATACTGTAAAATGTGTTAGTAATGTTAGAAACAATGGATTAATAGATATTCAAGGTGGAAGTATGGTTGGAACTCCTGGTACTGCTGCAAAAATATTTGCAACATTAGCAAAAGCTGGAATCAATGTAATGATGATATCTCAAAATCCATCTGAATCTAGTATAACAATAGTTGTAAAGAATGCTGATCTTGATAAAGCTGTAAGTTCACTTGAAATGGAACTTTTAGGAAAAATTATCAAAAAACTAGAAGTAACAACAAATGTAGCAATTATTGCACTTATTGGTTCAGGAATGCGTGGAACTGTAGGTGTTGCCTCTAAAGTTTTTGGTGCTGCTGAGAAAAATAAAGTAAATGTCTCAATGATTACTCAAGGATCATCTGAACTAAACTTGGCATTTGTTGTTAAAAACTCTGATACAAATGCAGCTGTACGTGCATTACATAATGCATTTGCATTAAACAAGATCAACTAAGACAAAATCATTTAAGGGAATAATCTTAATGAAATTTGTTGAGAAAATTACTTGCCATATTGATTATTGGAATTTTTACAACTAGTATTATTACAGTTTCTTCAATATCAGATCAGTTTGCTGATGCAGGTTCTACAAAAAAAGTTCATTTTACACAAACTTTCTCATCATCTCAAGATCCTGGTCAAGGACATGAAAATCACCAATTATCTCTAATTTTATCGCCTAATGAAGGAACAATCTATGATGGTTCCATGACATTTACCTCTAGTGAGCCTGTTCAAATTGTTGTTTTACATGAAATTAACCCAAATGATGCAAAAGGCCAACCTACTTGGAGTATTGATGGGAGTACAGTTTATGGATTATCTTTAATAGATTTACAAGAAAAATCTGGTTCTTTTGAATTTACAGGAGCTGCCCTTGGATTACATTCTCCAAATTCTAAACCATTTACATCAACTGTAAGTGTTGATGGATGGATTAGAGGACAACCAACTGAAGTTATTATGCAAAAAATTGAATTAGAAAAAGAAGAACCATCATCATTACTTTCTAGAGCAAATGTTCCAGCTACAATTCCAATGCATAAAGGAATCTATGGAGGAGAGAAAGTTTTGTATATTATTACTGATGGAAGTGATGAAGAATATGCAAAAAAGATATCCGAAAAACAAGAATGGAATGTTGAATTTGCACCTGTTCTAGCTGACGTTCCAGAAGATGCTCTTCAGAAAATATTTGTTTTTAAAAATGGAATTAAAGGAGATGGACTTTTTGGATTCCAAGATGAAGTGTTCTCTAATACCCCTCAACAAGAATCTGAATACAGTGCATTATCTTCTGTTATTGAAGTAACATGGAAAACAGGTCAAAAAGAAATTGTTTTTGAATCTGCTAATGATGTAATTGTAGCTGAAGAAGGCGGACGAATTGAATTTAATGAAACAGGTATTGTTCTTAATACTCCACAAATATTATGGCCTGATGGACAGATGCAAGTACGTTCTGAGAAAGAAATTACTGATGATATGTCATACGGAGGAGGTCAAATTACTGAAATTAATGAAGAAGAAATGATTGTAACATTTGTTGCCCATAGAGGATGGGGACCTGATGGAAGAACAATTTACTATATTGTTACTGATGCAACTCCGTCTGGACCTGCCCAAATGATGGGAGTAACATCATCACCGACCTCTGCAAATCTAATTGCACACTATGGAGCAGTTGATCTTTTCCAGTTCAAAAATGGGATTAAAGGTTCAGGTCCATTAGGATTCCAACCTGGAATCGCTGGTGCTGCATTAGGTGATGAAAATTACAGTCCCATGTGGAGAATTTATCTAATTGAATGGAATGATTCAGAAAATGCAAAAATTCTCGAAACAAAATCTGATATTGATTCATTCCGAACAGATAATCTGATTACTGTTAGTATAGCACGACCAACTAATAGTGATCATATAGTAAACTGTCCATTTATTGATCCATTTCAATAATTCACTAAAGGGATAAATTACTTGCCAGGATGATTTGTTGTAAAATTGACTGGAAAATTGAATATTGTTGGTGTTGGTCCTGGACATAATGATCATATGACTTTTAGAGCAAAAAAGGTAATTGGTGAAAGTGATACTATTGTTGGTTATGAAACGTATGTAAATTTAGTTTCAGATCTTATTGAAGGAAAAACAGTTCATCGTTATGCAATGACTCAGGAAGTTGAAAGAGCTCATCAATGCATTGATCTTGCAAAATCAGGCAAAATTGTATCACTTGTATCAAGTGGGGATCCTGGAATTTATGGAATGGCTGGATTAATTTATGAAACTCTAGCTGAGAGTGGTTGGGATCCTAAAGATGGTCTTCAAGTAGAAGTTGTTCCAGGCGTATCTGCACTAAATTCATGTGCATCTATTGTTGGCTCACCCTTAATGACAGATTTTGCAGTTGTAAGTATGAGTGATTTGTTAGTTCCATGGAAAGTAATTGAAAATAGAGTAGAGTCTGCTGCACAAGGTGATTTTGTTCTTGTAATCTACAATCCTGCTAGTAAGAAAAGAATTCATCAATTACAAGATACTAGAAAAATTCTGTTAAAATACAGAAAACCTACATCACCTGTTGCAATTATTGTGGGTGCATATAGAGAATCTCAAACAATAATTATGACTGATTTAGAAAATTTACCAAATCATTCAGACAAATTAGGGATGACTAGTACTGTAATAGTAGGAAATTCATCTACATATTCTTACAAAGATTTAATGATAAATCCAAGAGGATACAAATCAAAATACAATCTAGAAGAGCAAACTAATCCGGATCTTAAAGTTCAGTAACTTTTCTTAATAGCTTCATGCAATTCTTCAGTTAGATTTAGTTTATCTCTAATTGGAGATATTATTTTTACCAAATAATTTCCTACAGTTTGCTTCAAATCTCCAGGATGTAATTTCTTTTCTGCAAAATCTGTCTCAATCTGATTGTAATCATGATATGAGACATTTCCACCAAATTTTTCTGGTCTTTCTACATTCATCTCATCAAATTCATGGAAAATTACCGTTTTTGCAATTTCTAATAATGGGTTGTTCTGTATGTTTGCCTCTTCACACCATGCTTTGTTCATTTTTTTCTTAATTTCTTCATCAGTATTGTGAATAAAGACTCCTGAATTTGGATCAGATTTACTCATTTTTCCTATAACCTGTGCATCACTAGTGTCTGCAGGCTTGAAAAGTCCAGGTAATAGTTTGTGATGAACTGCAACTGGCACTTTCCATTTCATTTTGGGAAATATTTCCCTGACTAGCATGTGGATTTTTCTTTGATCCATTCCAGCATGTGCAATATCTACATCCAAAGAATGGATATCTACTGCTTGCATTGCAGGATAAAGTAGTTTTGCAACATCTATCTTCTCTTCCTTTTCAGAACGTCCCATAATTGTTAGAGTTCTCATTGTTCTAGCTAATGACATATGTTTTGTAAATCTCACAAGCTCTGACCAATACTCTGTCTTTTCTTCATAAAGTTTTGAACCTAAAATGATTTCTGCGTCAGGACAAACTAATTTGAAAGCATCTTGGTAATATTTTGAAACTTTGGAAATTGTTTCCCAATCTCCTCCTAATTTATCATTGATTAATGTGTGCCAATCTGCAAGAAATATTGTACATTTTACACTAGCTTTTGCAAAATCATTAATTTTGAATCCTGTACTAATCAAACTTCCAAGATGCAAAAAACCAGAAATCTCTAGACCAATATAGTGTTTTGGAGATGAATTTGTTTTGAATAATTCAGTTAACTCATCACGTGTAACAACTTCTTCAGTTGGAGGTCTTTCAATCAAATCAACTTTTTCAATTATATCCAAATCAAATCAACTTTTGAGTAGTAAACGTATAAAGTTATTCAAAGATTTTTTGAAAAATTTAGAACCTTTGAATAGAAGAAAACTCATTCATTATTCATGACTCTTGAAGAAGGATTAGAATTAATTGAAAATTACAAGAAAGGTCTTAAAAAATTCTTAGAAACGTTACCTGAGCAATCCGTACAATTAGGCACAGAAATGGTCAAAACATTGACTATGAATTCAAAAAACGAAATAAAAAACTTGGAATCCATAGAAAAAGCACTCAAACGATCTCCAAAATATGAATCGGGTCTTTCTGAATAACAAAAAATCTATTTACAATTTTTTTTATGTTTTCTCAAGTCATCTTGAGTATTGAATTCTGTTCCACAAACTCTGCATTTCTCTTTTTTCTTGTTATGGGCTATTTCTTGATGTTTCTTCAATCTCTCTGAATCTGAAAGTACCGTTCCACATTTTTTACATTTTAACTCATTTTTATTTCCGCCAAATAATCCCATACTGTCTTGTGTACATACTAGAAAAAATAGTTTTTATGAAAAATTTACTCTGAAATTCAAGATTCTGACACATCTAATGATTTTCTAGGTTTTGTACTCAGATAGAATGCATGTGTACTAATGATAAATGCTGCTAGAAACATTTTGATCGCAAAAATTGTATTCCACGGCCTATCTGGATCTGGATATGCAATTGATAATCTATCAATATCTGGAAGTATTCCATTAACAATTCCTGCAGACATTTGAGCTGTTAGCACTGAAAAATTATACAACACTTCAAACAAAGTAATAATTGAAAATCCTAACAACATTAACTGTAATAATGCCATTCGTGTTCCAACAATTTTATCTCCTGCAGTTCTTCTCCAACCTATTCTAGAGACACAATACCATCCAATTATTGTAGAAAAAAATATCCATGTTGATACTCTTGCAAAATTTTCAAATGGAATTGTTGTATTGTGTATGGCTTCTCCCATTACATAAGTACCATTTTCCAACCACTCAATTATTGTAACATATACTCCAAAGATTAGTGATGATGCCATGATGAATCCACAAACATAGAAAATATACAGAAAAACTTTGTACCCTTTATCTGATTTTTCTAGATGACGTGATTTCATTATGCCGATTGCCAAATTTTGAAATATAAAAATTCATGCGTAGTAATTGTCTTTATACAGTAGTAATTAGGACAAAATTTGTGAAAATTCCAATCAACACTCCTATTTTAGGCAAAGAAGAACTTTCAGCAGTCACCTCAGTAGTAAAATCCGGAGGGCTCACTTCAGCCTCTAAAGATGGTGGAAAAAATGTACAAGAATTTGAAAAACTTGTAAAAACTTTTGTAAAAACCAAATATGCTGTTTCAGTAAATTCTGGTACTGCTGCACTACAAGCTGCACTTTATGCACTTGATATCAAAAAAGATGATGAAGTTATTGTACCATCTTTTACATTTATAGCTAGTGCAAATGCAATTGCATCTACAGGAGCAAAACCTGTTTTTGTAGATATTTTAAAAGAAAACTTTACAATCGATCCTAAATCAATTACAAAAAAAATTACTAGAAAAACTAAAGCAATAATGCCTGTGCATTTGTATGGTTATATCTCATCACTTGATAAAATTAAAGAAATTGCAAAAAAACATAATATTTCAGTAGTTGAAGATGCAGCACAATCTCTTGGTTCCACTTTTAAAGGAAAACATACTGGAACATTTTTTGAACTTGGATGCTATAGTCTCTATCCAGGAAAAGTTGTTACTTCTGGGGAGGGAGGTGTGATAGTTACTAACAACAAGAAACTTTATGAAAAATTACAGATGATTAGAAATCATGGAATGGTTAAAGGATATGATTCTAAAATATTTGGATTAAACTTGAGACTTCCTGAAATTAGTGCTGCAATAGCTAAAGTTCAAATTAAAAAATTACCAAAATTTATTCAATCAAGAAGACGTAATGCAAAAATATTATCAGAATTATTGTCTGACACAAATATTCAAATTCCATTTGAAAGAAAAAATGAAAAATTCAATTGGGCATTATACACAATTGCAACAAAAAATAGAGATTCAATTTTAAAGAAATTAAATTCAAAAGGGATTGGTGCTTCAGTTTATTATCCAATACCTGTTCATAAAATTCCTATTTACAAAATAAAATCAAAATTGACAAATACTGATTGGGCATCAAAACATGTACTGTCTTTACCTGTTCATCCAAATGTATCTACAAAAAATATTGAATATATCGCAAAAACCGTGCGTGATTTAATAGATGAATAACCTTGGAAACATAATTGGGGAAATATGCAAAGTTATTTTGCCTATAAAACAGGAATTCTACATTGGTAACTCTAATTCACAAATTGCAATATGTACACTTGCTAGCATATCATTACTTGATGAACTGAAAGATTCTGAATTATTTTCCAAAGTGGCAATTATTGGTAGATTATTTTCAGAAAATAAAGGAATAGACAATATGATACAATATGTTTTTAAAAATAAGAACATAAAAAAAATAATTCTCTGTGGAAAAGAAGTTTGGGGTCATAAATCAGGTCATTCATTGTTACAATTACACAAAAATGGAATTGATGAAAATTTTAGAATAATTAACTCTATCAGTCCAGATCCTTATCTTACTGTCTCTAAAGATGCAATAGAATATTTTCAAAAAAATATTACAATAATTGATCTGATTAATGAAACTAATCTTGAAGTAATTTCTAAAAAAATTAAAATTTCTTAATATCCAGTTCTCTGTCTTTCTCTATTGATTTCATTTTTCTTTTTATATTCAGCTACAATATCATCTGGTGTGAGATTCAATTCTAGTGATGCCTGAACTACAAAATGCCAAATATCGATTAATTCTTCTCTTGCTTCTACTTCATCAAATTTAGTTGGTGTTTTCCACCATTTCCAATTAGTGATTCTTTGTAATTCAACTGCTTCATGCATTATAGCAGTACATAATGCAGATACTCTATCTTCAGAATCTTTTGGATATCTATCAAGCTTCATCATCTCTGATAATCCTTTTTGCAGTTGGAAAATAGTATCTAATCTGTCTTCAGTTACTTCTTGTGACAATGATAAATTAATTTGAGAAATTATTGAACTTAAGTCTTTTTAGAACCTGATCATTTTTTCATACATCTTGACTCTTTTTGTAATATCTCCATTTTTGATCTTCAGCAAACCATCTAATCCGTATCTCTCAACTGCAAATGAGCCTAAAACATTCCCATAAACAATTGCTTTTTTGATTTCAGAAAGACTAGTTGATTTTTTACTTGCTAGATAACCAATCATGGCACCTGCAAAAGAATCTCCTGCACCTGTAGGATCTACTACATCTTCTAATGAAAAACCAGCAGTTGGAAATATTACATCATCATAAAACATCAGCGAACCATGTTCACCTTTTTTAATAATTACGTACTTTGCACCCCATTGCATCATTTTTTTTGCACATTTTATCAAATTGAATTCTTTTGTGAGAAATTTAGCTTCTTCATCATTAATTACAACTGCATCTACAGATTTTATCATCTTTATCACTGCATCTCTTTTGGTTGAAATCCAAAAATCAATTGTATCACACATTGAGAATTTTACTTTATCAAATTCTTTGATCAGTGCAGTATTTTGTTCAGGATCATTATTTGCAAGATATACAAATTGAGATTTTCTATAGACTTCTGGAACTGTTGGTTTAAAATCTGCAAGAACATTTAGTTCTGTCTTTAATGTTGATCTAGTACTTAATGTATTATCATATTTTCCATCATAACGAAATGTTTTCCCATTTTTAATAGCTAATCCTTCTAAATCAAGATATTTTGATAGAGTTTTGTGATGTTGTTTTGGAAAATCTTTTCCAACAACTGCAATTAACCCAGTATTTACAAAATTACTCGCTGAAATTGCTGCAAAGGTGGCTGCACCACCTAAAACATTCTTTAGTGTTTTTTTTGGAGTTCTAATTGTATCTAATGCTGTTGAACCAAAAACAGTAAGCATTTGTGAAGAAATTATTCTTGATGTATAAATTCTCTTGCTTGTTCTTCTGTTGGATAATATACAAATGGAATTTCAATTGATGTAAAGAATATGTCATATTTTGTTACTCCTGTAATTTTTACTGATTTAGATTCTCTATCGTTTGAATATGTGTGGAAAGTTCCCTTTACATAACTACTATCTAGGGGCTGTATTGTGAATGGTTCTAATTGACCTTTACCTACCATTTGATCATCTGCAATTACAAAGAACTCAGTTGTGCCTGAAGTCAATATCAGTAAAGATGGATTTTCAAACTGCAATTCTATGTTATAGTTTGCACCTTTTTCATCCTCATTTAGTAACTCACTTTGAGTGATGCTTACACCTATCTGAGATGCTGATGCATACTGTGAATATCCAAAAATACTCATTCCTAATATGAAGAGAACAATTAATCCTCCTTTTTTTGATGAATTCATGACTAATTTTGAGAAAATTACATTTTAACACAAAAGGGAAAAAATCCCAATAAATTGTGTAAAAGATTTGATCTACTCTTTAAGCTCCTTAGAGCTAACAAAATAAATCAAAATTCAATGATTATTTCATGATGGCTAGAATTAAACTCAAGTTAGGAGAGAATGAAATTGAGGTTGACTCTAGAGATTTTTACGTTGATAATCAAACATTAGGCGAAATTATTGAGAGTATGTCAAATCATTTACCTGAGAATCAAGCAAAAATTGTCTATGAAACTCAACCAGCAATCCAACCTACTGAAAATCCTGTCCAATTTGGATTAGAATCACTTGATGATGCAGAAACATTTGAACCAGAATTTAATGAACCTACACACATTACCTCAAGTGAAGTAAAAGCAAAATTACGAATATTGGAGACTAGTAGATTCTTTGATTCTCCTAGAACAGTTACAGAAACTGTTGAACAACTTCGTGAATACGGTTGGTCTGCAAGTCCATTAGATGTATCAAAAGCATTAGCAAAAATGGCGTCAAACAAAGAAATTATGAAAAACTCCTATGAGAATAGAACTCATTACTTTGTTGAAGAAGCCTTAGTATCTAACTAGAAAAATTACATTTTTCACAATTAGAAAAAGTTTCCCCATCTAGATGATCAAAATGTGTATTGCATTCATTACATGTATGATGCATATCAAAATACCCATCTTTTTCTATCTGACTGATTCTGTTGGATTCAAGATTCGTACTTTTGCATTTAATACAATGACATCCACATTCAATTTTCATTATTTTTCTCCAATAATGTATGTATAGTTGCAACACCTATACAAATTCTTGGAAAAGAAACGAGAAATTCCAATTGAGATTGATGATCACTTCAAACTATTTGGTAAAGAACCGTGGGAAGTAGATTATGGTGAAAAATGCCCCGTTTGTGATGTTAGGATTGATGAGTATGGATTTTGTTCTTGTGGTTCTAGCGGAGATTAAATTTTTTCATAAAAGGTAGTACAAGAATCATCAAAAATCCTATGGTTAGTGGTGCAATTATTGGAAATTCAGGAACTACAGTTGTTCCTATGATACTAACTTGTCCTGATGTATCTGGTTTAATATTGAGCCAAATATGAGTTCCATTGTTAATATATTGATGAAAGAGAATTTTTTCATCATCAAGAAATACTGTATATGGTTCCCATAACAATTCTAAAGGAATTATGGTTGTAACCAATCTATTTTCTTCAGTAATTTCAAATGAAATGCTTTTTGATGGTTGATCAAAAACAAATTGTTCAATATCTGTTTGACTTCTAATTTCTACAACAAATTTTTCTTCTTCCCATTTTACATCTTCATAACTTTTTGATTCATTTATAGAATATTCTAAAAGCATTTGACAACCATGACAAGCAATTCCTTTTTTATCATCTAAAAAAACTGGCCGTTCATTTACAAATAATAAATCAACTTCTTTAGGTAAAATGAAATTAGTTGATTGGAGATACAAAAAATCCCATGTCCATGTACCATCTATTTCTAAAATCACATTATCTACTTTATATTGTAAAATAGAATCATCATTAGATGGTAAAATTAATACTGCATCATTATCACCAAGTATAGATAATTGTCTCTCATTACCTTCTTTATCTGTAAGTGAAATATCTGAAATAGTTCCAGAAATCAATTCAACTTGTTTAGGCTTTTTTAATGAATCAATCACATGTGTAACATGAACATTTCCTTCTGAATCAATTCTAACTTCAACTAGTTTTTGATTAGCTTTGTCTGCGATTGAAACTTGTGCATAAGCTGTTGGAATAACAAATACAAGAGAAATAATTACTAAAATTACAAAAACTTTTGAATTCATTTATTCTACTGTGACATGAGTCATTTGCACTTTTTCTAAGGGACAATCATTTCCATCCCTTTCTAGATTCACAATTTTATCTGCAATATCCATGCCTTTAGTAACTTCTCCAAATACAGTATATTGTCTGTCTAGAAATGTGCTGTCAGTCGTTACTATGAAAAATTGTGAGCCTGCACTATCTGGATCTTGTGCTCTGGCCATGGAAACTATTCCACGTAAATGCGATCTAGAACTAAATTCTGCTTTTACATTGTGTCCTGGACCTCCCATACCCCATGAACTTTTATTATCTGTTTTTGTGTTGGGATCTCCTCCTTGAATCATAAATCCTGGAATTACTCGGTGAAAAAGAGTTCCATCATAGAATCCATCTTTAGCTAATTTTTCAAAGTTTCTCACTGTTTCAGGAGCCAAATCTGGTAGAAGTTTAAATGAAATCTTTCCAAAATTTGTTTCAATATTTACTGTAGCCATCAAAAGCATTCTGTACTATTATCATAAGAGTCTTTTGTGAAAACATTTTTGATAATTCTTATAGATTGTATACCTATATTGAAAAATCTATAACTATCAGTACGTTTTTCGTTAGTAATAAAAATTTTGAAGACTTGAATTTTTTTGTAATGAAAAGTATGAACTTCTTATAAATTGATTTTCAGAAATTTCAAAAGTTATAGTCTTATATAGAACAATTAAAATTTAGAATTCGTTGAATCGCACAAACCAGAGTACGATCATTAAAGAAGCAATTAATTCTTATCTTGACAAAGGGGTAACTGACAAACAAGACATCTACACCAAAGTGGTTGATGAGCTTGGTGTCCCAAGACCAACTGTCAGAAGAGTTGCAAGAGATCTGAGAACTGAACTACTACAAAAAATCCAGATTTTACAATCAGATATGCCTAAAGCAACTACTGCTTCTGAAGAAGACGAATAAAATCGGCTCTTTTTTCTTTTTAATTATTATTATTTTGTGAATTTTACCATTACTGTTATAAACAATGAATTTTTCAAATCAATTATGGGATACTTAGGTAACCATCTGGCTACAGTTGTAACTGCTGTTTTTGCAGCCGTATTAACTGCACTTTGGCCATACTTTGTAGACTTTTCACCAATACTGAATTTTGTATTCATTATGGCAGTCCCAATTACTTGGTTCCTAGCATTTACTTGTTGGATTTCACAAAAAAGTACAGATTACATGCATAAACATGCACATCATAGCGAAAAAAAAAGCTTGAGTAATACACAAACAATTCAAACTACAACTATTGGCACACAAGTCAGTCTTTCAGAAATTAAACAAGTTCAAACTGAATTGTCTTCTGAACTAAACAATCTCAAAGAGACTGTAAAACTAAAAGATAGTGAGATTGAAAGACTAAATCAAGAAATTTCTAATCTTCAAACACTTGTTCAGATTGAATCATTAAAAACTGAATTAACTAATTTGAAAATGTTAGCATCCAAGAAAAAATAATCAAAACTTAATTCTTACAATGAGAACAAACAATTCCGTGATTGTTCTTACAACCTGGGCAACTTTCTGCTCCTCCATAATGACATTTACACGAACATAATTCTGTAGGATCTTTTTTGTCACTCAATTGTATATTTTAGGTCTTGTTAGTATTTGACTTTTACAGTTTTTTGTCGTGTTAATGTTTGATAATCTTCAAACATTTCGCTTTTCTAGATTAATTTTTAAAAAATTGTATTAATTACTAAATTTTTGATATTATGAATTAAGATATTTTCTAAATCATCATTCTAAATATTTTAAAATTATTGAAATCTATTTTTTTAATTATAGTTTTGTTATATGATGATGGATTTTTAATAATAAATTTAGATTAATTTTTTAATTTTGTTGCCATTTTCAAGGTTTCATTAACCATTTCTTTTAGTCTATTTTGTGCATCCTCTGAAATATTATTTTCAGATATAGATTCTGTAGTTAGAAAAACTGCTTTTGGATTTGTAATTACTCTGAAATATGATAATAATTGGGTAATTAACGTCTGGACATCAATAAAACCAATGTTTCCTGCAGCTAAAATTGCCATTCCTGCAACTTTTCCAGCAGTTTCTTTGTAATTGATATATTCAAATAAATTTTTCAGCGCAGAACTAAAAAATGAATTGTAAATTGGTGAACCTATTAGCCAAACATCTGCATTCATGATATCTTGTGCTGCATTCTTTGTTGCATCATTATATTCCTCTTCAGGTCCTCTGTAACATTCAATCTGGCCTTCAGATAGATTAATGAATTTAGTATCTTGATTTTTTGATTTAGTATATTCGTAAACATATTTCATTATGATCTGTGTATTTGCATTCTTTCTTGGACTTCCAGAAATTATTACAACTTTCATATCTCCAGCTATTTGTCTTTCTATTTAAATTTCCATTACCAAAAATAAAACGGGCTTGGAGGGCTTCGATCCCTCGACCTGTAACTTAGGAGGCTACCACGCTATCCATGTTTCGCGTCAAATTGACTCTGCGCCACAAGCCCAGCAAAAAAAACATTCTTAATTATTTAAGCGTAGTCAAGATTTTTCTTTATCATTTCTTGAATACTTTTCCAATTTTCATTTTTTTGATTATTCCATTTTTCAAAATATACCACATCTTTTAATTCAAGTCTTGGTAACCAACCTGCAGTTTCAAGATCAGGCTTATCTGCAAAGTCATCTACATATCCTAAACACAAATATGCTACAGGAACAACATGTTCTGGTAATTCTAAATTTTCTTTTAACGTCTCATTTGATAAAATACTTACCCATCCTAGACCAATTCCTTCTGTTCTTGCTGACAACCACAAATTTTGAATTGCACAACATACACTATACAATCCTGCTTCAGGAATACTAGATCTTCCAATTACAAATGGACCAAATTTTGATGGATCATATGTGACGCATAAATTAACTGGAGATTCTAAAATCCCTTCTAGTTTGAATGAAAGATACTTGGATCTCTTTGGTTCTTCTACTAACTGTGACGAACGATTTTTCTCTTCTTCAAAAGATTCTTTAATTTTCTTTTTTGTTTCAATACCCTTTATCAAAATAAAGTTCCATGGTTGTGAAAATCCTACCGATGGTGCATGATGTGCTGCATGAAGAATTTTTGAGAGAACCTCGTCTTCTATAGGTCTTGATGTAAAATGAGATCTTACGTCCCTTCTTGAATAAATTGCCTTGTAGAATCCTCTTTTTTCTTCTTCAGTAAAATTATCTCTCAACTAATTCACGCCTTTCTCCTTTTTATTCATCCTTTCTTTTGTTAAACGTTAATAATGCCACCATTTAGTTTTGTATTTCAATGGGCCGGTAGTCTAGCTGGTTAGGATACCGCCTCGACACGGCGGTGATCGTGAGTTCGAATCTCTCTCGGCCCACTTTTTAATTAAAAACCAGTACTGAATTCTTTGTCAATAGTACTCCATGAAGTCTGAGTGGTGAGCATTCCTTCAGCAGTAAAATTATCAATTTTTTCATTTATCATTTCTTCATAAATTTCTGGAATTGTTTCAGATTTGATTAGTATGAATGTACTTTTCAAAGGTATTTGATCACCTGAAGAAAATACTGCTCTTCCAGGTAATGCAACATCCATTGCAGAATATTGTCCTGAACCTAATTCAATCCCATCTGTAAAAAGTTGATAATCAATAACTCCAACTGTAAATGCTTTATCACTTGGATTTTTTACAAGAAATGTAACATCAAACTTTGCTTCATTCTTTACGTTATCTACATCTCTTAATTCTACACTAAACAATTCAATTTCTGCTTGTTCTAATTGAGCATTATCTAAACTAGCATAAAATACAATTCCTCCCATCAAAGCAAGAACTCCTGCTATTGCAACATAAACTGTCATTTTGCTTTGAAGTGCCATTTCAATGTATCCCATTACGTACAACTAAAAAAGGTTGTCAAGATCCAAATACATAATATTTCATTGTAAATATGATTAATCATGGCAGCAATAGAACAAGCAATTCTAACTTGGATTCATCTTGTTGCAGCTGCAATATGGGTTGGTGGTTCATTATTCATTGGAATAGTTTTTTCTCCACTTCTTAAAACCATGACAAATTCAATTGAAGAAAGAATGCAAATCATGATTCGTGTTGGTAGACGATTTAACAAAGTAGCTGTTCCGTCATTAATCATTTTGATGGCAACAGGATTGTATAGTTCTCATGTGTTGTTAAGTAAACCAGATCTTCTTGTTGCAACAAGTTATGGAACTTTTCTTATAATCAAAATACTTCTTGTGATTGCATTAATCATCACATATGCAGTACATGTTAGAGTGATTAGAAAAGATGTTGAAGAAAAAATAATGTCCAATCAAATGCCTGAACCTCAAATTCAAAAATTAAGAAAAAAAATAATCATTCTTGGAGAAATAACTGTAGTTTTATCTGTAGCAATATTATTTTTTGCAGCCTTACTTGATGCTGGAGTATGATATTCCTTCAATTATTACTTCAAAACCATTAGATAATTTTCCTACTCCGTACTTACAACCTGTAATTTTTGATGTTACAAACAAGTTAGTCTCTAAATGTTTTGTAATTTCCTTTACTTGAAATGTAGTTTTACCTTTGGCCAAACTTGCTGGAACAACAAGCATGTCTGCTAGATTTTCGTCCACTGAATTATTTTCTAAAAATTTACTGTAATCTAGTTCAAATTTTTGGGTTTTTTTGTCATATAGTGAATCAACTCCTATGATTGAATTTTCATCAATGCTGTAAACTAGTAAAGATGCACCTGAATCTAATGCTTCTTGTTTTTTAGTTTCTACATCAACAACATAATTTTTTTTAGTTAGATTTTCTTTAATTTTTTTAATGTCATTTTCAATTTCTTCAGATGGTATTTTTGAAAACGTAGCAATAATTTTTGCTTGAATTGTTTTTCGTTTTGATAATGAAATAGGTTTTACTTTTGATGGATTAATTTCCAAATTTATTTCTCCATTTCCTTTTGGATAATACCCTCTTTTTTTTAACTCAAGCGAAAATTGAATTCCCATTCTTGAATATGCTTCTTTTAGAATGTGTTGAGTGTAATCAATTGTAGGACTCCACTGTACATCTGTACCCCCTTTGATAGTTATCTCAAGTTTTTTTTGTGAAATTGAAACTATGGGAATTAAAACTTGTAAAATTAATGAAATACTTCCTGCAGTTCCAACATCCTCAAACAATTTCGAATTTTCAACTTGTCCTGGAATAAATTTTAGTTCAGTAGATCCAATTTCATCACCAACAACTTTTGCATTTGAAATTTTTTTTAGAATTTTAATTGCAGTAAGATGTTGTGGTTTTAGTCCGGAAACTTTTCTATTTTTTCTAATATTTTCAATATGAATTGGTTGCTTTGTAATACATGAAAGAGCAATTGCAGATCTAATTATTTGACCTCCTCCTTCCCCAAATTCTCCATTAATTTTTAGAAAATCCACAATTTTTTCTTTCTAGTGCTCTTTATGATAGTTTTTTAAAAAGAAATTTTCTATAGTTTTGTATGAATGGCCTGTTGATAGGAAGATTCCAACCTTTCCATTTGGGCCATCTTGAAGCATTACGCTTTGCTTTATCAAAAGTTGATAAATTATGGGTAGGTCTGGGAAGTTCTAACAAATCTCCTGAAAAAAATAATCCTTTTTCAGCAGAAGAGCGTAAAGAAATGATTTTATCTTCAATAGATGATTCAATGAAAGAAAAAATTTCAATCTATTTTATTCCTGATTTAGATAATCATGTAAAATGGATTGAAAAAATTGATACCATAGTTCCAGAATTTGATATAGTTTTTTCAAATGATGAATTGACAAATCACTTATACTCAAAACGAGACATTCAAGTTATTCCAATTCCTTTTCTAAAAAGAGATGAATTGTCTGGAGCAAATGTTCGAGATTTGATTATTAGCGATCAGAATTGGAATCTTTTAGTACCCAAAGGCACAGAAAATTTTTTGATAAACAATAATGCCAAAGAACGTCTAAAAAATCTCTAATTATAAATAAACCCCGTATAGTACTGACTGGTAGATAACATATGGAATACCTTTCAATGCTTCCAGGACCAACAAATGTACCTAACCGAGTTATGAGGGCAATGTTGGCACCAATCATCAACCATAGAAGTGATGATTTTGTTGAATTATACACAGATGTAGTTGACAAAACTCAACAAGTCTTTGAAACTCAAAATGATATTGTAGCATTATCTGCATCGGGAACCGGTGCTGTTGAGGCAGGAGTTGTTAATGTAGTTAAGAAAGGTGACAAAGTAATCATTCCAGTTAATGGTGAATTTAGTAATAGACTATCTCAATTAATTGAAGGACAAGGTGCAAATGTAGTAAAACTTGAAACTCCTCCCGGACAAAATGCAACCTTTGATCAAGTGAAAGAAGCATTTGATAACAACAAAGATGTCAAAGCATTCTATGTTGTTCATAACGAAACTTCAACAGGAACCATGGTAAATTATCTTGATAAAGTATCTGATTTAACTTCTAGAAATGATGCATTCTACATAGTAGATTCTGTATCTCTCTTAGGAGGAGCACCACTTCCAGTTGATAAATGGAATATTGATGTATGTATGACTGGAGCACAAAAAGCAATTGCTGCACCTCCAGGAATTTCTCCAATTTCAGTTAGTGCTAAAGCAAAAAAATACATGCAAGAAAATCCTCCAGCTACAATGTATTTCAATCTAGCAAGATACTTCAAGTATTATGATGAAGAAAAACACACTCCTTTCACACCAGCATTACCTTTACTTTATGCATACAGAGAAGCATTAGCAATTTTACTTGAAGAAGGATTGCAAAATGTATTCAATAGACACAAAGTTTGTTCAGATGCATTATACTCTGGATTAAGTGCTATGGGATTATCTCCATTTGCAAAAGAAGAAGATCGTTCAATTTCTATTGTTGCATTAAACTATCTTGATGGTCTTGAAGATAAGACATTTAGAAATACTCTTGCAAACAAATTCAAAGTTCTTGTTGCAGGTGGATTTGGAAATCTTAAGGGCAAAGTGTTCAGAGTTGGATGTATGGGTGAAGTTAGTCCATATCATGTAATGAGAACAATATCTGCAATTTCATCAACATTAGCAATGATGGGATATGAAGTAGATGCTCAAGCAGGACTAAAAACTGCTGAAGAAAAATTAAAGTCTCTCTAAACCCTGTTAACTTAATTATCATGAAGTGATTCTTTCGTGTTAACAAATTCTTGAATCATGATTTTCTAAATTGTTAGTTTGTTAATTATGGCTGGTTATTGTAAAATTCTTTTAGTTTAGATGATGTTTTTTGATCCATGTCAAATAATTTAGAAATCTGCCCTTTATGTAAGCGAATTATGGAAATTTATGACAGAATTAGTCATAGATTCTTTTGTAGATCTTGTAGATCTAAAAATAATTGACTTAATCACGATCCAACTTAATTAAAAGTATGAAAATAATAATAGATGGATTATTGTACTTTTTACACTGATGGTTCTGGCAACTATGATGGTATCCATCTGTTTCAAATGATTCTTCATACAAAACGACAGATAATTTGATAGAAGAAACAACATCTATGAAAATTTACTTGAAGAATCTCTAGAGAAAGATTTTGTTGAAGAATACTGGGAACAACATCCAGATGAAGATCCTTGTAATGATCCAACAGCTAAAGCATTCGGATTACGTCCGTAAATACTAAAAGAATTATAATTCTTTTTAGTCAAAAATTTTTAAAATTTTGCATATGGATCTGATTTAATTATATACAGTTTTGATTGTGCGTGGAATTTTGCTATACATAAATTTCTATTAAACAATAAGCAGTTAATCTCAAATTATTCTCAAAATGGTTCAAGTCTCTATAGATTCATTATAACTAATCACTTTAGTTGTTGCATTATCTTTGGATGGCACAACATTGAACTATGTGCTGCAGAATCTGTACCTATTCCGTAACTAATTGTGGAATCTCCTACAAAGTACAGTCCTTTGATTTTCTTTATTTCATGTGGCATTTTTTGTTTCCAAACTAGTCCTGGTTCTTTAACTACAGCTTCTACGAGTTTCCATGCCATAGGTCTATCCCATAACAAAGATTTTTCAAAATCTGGATAAATTTCTGAAATTTCTTTTTTCATTTGTTGGCTAATTTCTTTGATTTTTTCAGGATTTTCTGTATATTCTGACGGTACAGGTGTTCCTGCCATTAGGAGATGTTCATCTGGAGGAGATACTTTGGATGTGATATTTGATATGAAAAAAATCCCTTTAGACGTATAATTTCCAATTGGAAATACTACTTGTCTTGAATCGATTTTTTTAGATGTACAGAAATGAGTTTCAATGACAGAAGTGGTTTTGTTTAATTTTTCAACTCTGTTCTTAAATTCTTCATCAAACACGTCTTCTTCAAATAACTCTTTTATTGCAATGTATGCAGGATATGAAACTACAACACTGTCAGTTTCAATAAATTCATCATTACCATCTATGACTCCTATCACTTTGTTGTCTTTGACAGATATTTTCTTAATTGTAGAATTTAGTTTTATTTCATTTCCATTTTCTTGTACATATTGTGCAAGAATTTCTGAAATCTTGTCGTATCCACCTTCATCTGGATATGCAAACTCACTTGTTCCTCCTTTGAATGGATTTGCTCTGATCATGGTTCGCATAAATTCCCCCAAAGATACACGTTCAGGAATGTCTGCAAATGCCAACATGCATACTGCATCAAAAAATGATTTTGTACTATGATCTAATCTTTCTGTAATCTCTGTTAATTTTCTATTGTCATGTTCTTCAGCTTTTTCCATTGATAAAAATGCCATTGGAAACAAAATTTGTAATAGCTTTATTCTGCTCTTGAATGGTATGATTGCCAGTTTGAGTATGTCTATGATTCCTCTTGGATATTTGAAGAATTTTCTATCCTGAAAAAATACAATATCATCTACTAAAGCCAATTTTAATCTCGAAACAATTCCAACTTTTTTAAGAATTTGATATACTGCGGATGTCTTGTAAAAGGGCATTATGTGAAATCCATTATCTAGAATATGATTTCTAAACTTCATACTTGTAGTTCTACCTCCTACTTTTGATGATTTTTCAAAAACTTCCACGGAAATGTCTTCATTTGCGAGCAATGCTGCAGTTGACAATCCACTGATTCCTGCACCAATAATGATTACTTTTTTTCTCAAATCTATCCCTGATTTGCTTCGATATGTTTTAAACAACATTCAACTATTGATCATGTTGGCACTAGCTACACAGTTACCACCAGTGTTAGTAATTACCACTAGCTACACAGTTACCACCAGTGTTAGTATTGGCACTAGTGATAAACCATCATCGTGTTGAAATACTATGACCCATTTTTTGCATGTGTGATAAAATTTGCCGCATGTTGTATTTGATCAAAAAATTGATTTGAAAAAATTCTACACTTCTTTTGAAAAAATCATACAAGATAAACCAATTATAATAAAAATTCAAGATGTTTTTATAGATAAAAGCGAACAAACGTTACTACTTCCAACATTAGTCATTGAATCTACAAATCAGCATTTTCTAATTGAAATCAATGCAAAAGATAACAAGACAACACTTAGATTATTTCCTGAAACTGATCCTGAGAAAGCTATCGGTGTTAAAACTGCAATGGGATTGCTGACTATTAGTATACTTGAAACTTTTCCATCTATCAAAATTACTAAAACCAACATATCGGATTTTATTCCTGATAGAAAATGAGAATTTGGGATATTTCACCGTCAAAACTGTGTCGTAATCACCTATTGGGTGAGCATAGAGAACTATATGCCATGTGGGTTGTCATTACTGAAAACAAGAAAGGATATTCCTTACACCCTGAAACTCTAAGGTGGAAAGGCAAACTAAAAGCAATGTACCTTAGACATGAGCAATTAGTTTCAGAAATGATTACACGTGGTTATAATCACCAAAGTCCTCTTGATAAGAGAAAAGCCACAGGTAATACAAAACAAAATGATTATGTAGATTCCATTAAAGATCAAATCTCTATTCTAAAGAAGAAAAAATGTTCATGTAGAGTATGATGCAATTGATTTCTAGAAAAAATATGTCATTGAAATGGTCAAAATTTCATTTTTATGATTGGATTCCCATGGTTGTCAGATTACAGTCAGTCAAAGACGATGATTGGCAAATCACTCGTAAATCCATGCTCAAAACGACTTTAGAATTCAAGTATAAGACTCTGGAAAAATGGCTATCCCAAAATCATTATTCTAAAAAATCTAAAGTTCAGACACAGCATTATGTACAGGCATTACGCAGAAGTGGCTTGATCGATTAGTGTGATCCATATTCATCCCCAATTTAGTGGCGGAATCCCAGTGTAATTGAACCTCAATTTAGCAATTTTAGTAAAAATAGTGATTTAAGGTCAAATTTTGCTTGATGAATAAAGTTTTACTGTTTTATTTTTCAATTAGTTATTTATCATTCGTAATCCATGTTCCAATTTGTCTTGGCTCAGTTCTGGTAGTCCTGTATGTTTCATGAATTTTTTCATATTTTTCATTCGTATATTACAATTATGACACAACAAACGAAAATCTTTCTTAGGGTTTTCACCCCGACTTATTGCTTTTTCAACTAATCTTTTTATGAATTCAGAATTATTTTCTTCAGGGTCACGAATGTAATGGATAGTAAGTAATCTTTCATGATTTTCTGGACATATTACACATTTACCTCCCAGAATCTCTATCGTGCTTACAGTTGGTGTATAATCTTCATTCTTAAGGGGATTTATTTTATCATCTACTACTCCATGCATATCATCATAATCATAAAGAATTTCTTGTTCAATTGGTACATCAATGGTGCTTACAAATTCATTATCATGTGACATAGTGCATTAGATACATCAAATAGATCTATAGATCTTCTGGTTCAAAACATTACTATTTTTTTGTACAAAAAATTGACAAAATTTTGTGTGTAGATCTGATTATAGGCATGAACTTTTGATTGCTTGTGGAAATTTACTTGTAATTTTCTTAGCTTTAATTTTATTATAAATCTCTTAATCGTGCCTACATCAATTATAATTCTACAATGTTTCAACAATCTCTTGTATTGATCTATTTGGTCTCTCATGAGTTTCTAATCTAGGTTTTATTTGACCATCTCGAAATTTCTTTAGATAAAACACAGAATGATTTGCTAAATCATTAATTGAATATGAAAAATGCTTTCCTTGAATCTCTAATCCATCTTGATTGATGTGAAGATACTGGACTATCCAATCTGGGATTGGATTATGTTGAAAATGTCTACCTGTAATTGTCTTTAAACGACAACAAGCATCCCCCAATAATCTGACTAATTCAAGAAACCCCCACAAATCATATGCAATAGGCTCATGAGTACACCCAACCATAACCTGCATCTTGTTATTTCTGTAAACGTTGACTTTAATCGTAAAACGTTCTCCAGAAGAGAGATCTATAGTAAACGCTCTATTCCTAGAATTAGGCTCAAATTCTGAATATTTTTCAAGATCCTCATATAATTCTGCAATTCGGGCTTCTAGACGTATATCGTGCATTTTTAGTGGTTGTCTTTTGATTTCAGCTAGCATTTTTTCAAACTCAGGACTGACTATTTTAGGAATAACACCCCTGGGGTTTTTTGTGACATATCGTGGTAGTGAAAAACCTCCAAGTTTGTAATTTGAATAATTAGTTTTGATTACGGGTTCGATAAATGGCTTGAGTCTCTGAATTCTCTTCCTAAAAGCATCATTTGTAATGTCTTTAAAATCCATAAAATCAAATGGCATTCCTGTAATTACATTAATGTTATAACATTTCTCCAAATGGTGGATTAAAATCATATTGTACAGTATTCCATGGAGTCATCATATCAATTACATTCCTCAATAAATTTTTGAACAGCATGTGTTTTTTCATACAACTGCATTTTTCTTTCTTCAAAATCAGATATTTTTGAAAGGATTTGTAATTTTGAATCTAAATCCTCCTATTCATATTGCAATATTTGTAGATGTTCTATTGCATTATCACACAAAATAATTGAATTGTGTAATGATGAACAAAAATCATTAATTGATTCTTTTTCAAACCATGTTTTTTCTAGTTTTCTTATTTCATGCAGATCTTTTTCTATTGTTGATAAACTAAATCCTGTCTTTTTTCTAATCTCATCATTAGTGTATCCACGTAAACGTAATTCATTGACTCTTTTTCTTCTAAAATTAATTTTATCTTTTTCTGCATAGTTTGTAAAATTTGCCTCGTATTTTAGAAAATCAAAAAAAGTTTGAGGAGTTGTTAGAGTTTGTCTTTTTCTCAACTATTCTAACACTTCTTCAAATCTACAATTTGGGTACGACTCATGATGTAGGTGACACTGTTCTACATCCTGATGATATTTCCCAGATAGAAATTCGTCTTCTTCTGTGGGAAGAACAAATTTTTCTTTATGTTTTTTTGCAGCCTATCATACGCATTTTTATTCCTCAATAGGAAGGAAATCAAGTAATGAGTGGGGGAAACAGAATATCTCTTATGCGTACAGTCAAGTACAGAGATCCTTTAGGAATAGGAATCTTCCAAAAAATTACTCAAAGTGAGAGCCAAAAAATTGATTACATTTTACCCATACTAGATTATCTCCTAGAAAACAAGAAATTTTCAGCTATTGAATTAAAACAACATTTTCACAATTTTAACCATAAGAGTATTGATAGAACTATCCTTTTGTTAAAGAAACGAAATTTAATAACTTTAGAAAAAACAGAATTAAAAAATAAAAAAATTTACAAAATTATTTCTAAATCAAAAATCAAACA
Organism: Candidatus Nitrosopumilus sp.; assembly: GCA_016125975.1. Lineage (GTDB taxonomy): Archaea > Thermoproteota > Nitrososphaeria > Nitrososphaerales > Nitrosopumilaceae > Nitrosopumilus. Next base: position 772 of record JAEFCZ010000071.1, on the reverse strand, counting down.
ATATAGTGATGATTTAATAAAATACAGAAAATTTAAGGTCTTTTTTCAAGTTTCATCAACAAAGATTAAAGCTCTTGATGGACTAGGAAATCTTCAAAATTATTTTAATAATCTTTTGATAAAAGGACAAGAAAAATCTAAATTCTTTTTACCTCTACCTGATAATTTTCTTATAGTTCCATTAAAAATTAAAAATAAAAGTACATTTGTAAAATTAGGTGGTTCTCCAGAAAAATGGCCTGTATCATTAACTGTAAATGAAATGTTTGGACTGTATACAATAAAAATAATGGATGATTATAGATCTGGACGTATATGTTACAAATGTTTTAGTGAAAATAAATTAAGATACTATATTGCAAAAGATGAAGAATACCTATGTGATTTTGGACATTTATCTGAAAACAATTTTGATGATTCATTAGAATATTTTGAAAATGAAATTCTTGATCCAACTAAAATCAGCAAAAAATTTACTGATCCAATGCTTAAATTCCAAAGAAAAAATATCTTAAAAAATAAAAATATTAAAAATTAATTTACAAATTTTGTATTTACAAATTTATTTTGTAGATTTTTATTTATAATATTAATTATTACAACTGCAAATAATAACACTCCAAATAGGAATGTTATTCCAAACGAAATTAGTACACTTGCAATAATTATTGTTAAAAAATTCTTTTTTTTTGAGGCTAAAATCTATATTTTTATTCAATTATTACACCTTCATTCTTTAGATTTTGTATGATGTTCTTGTCGTATTGTGCCT
>JAEFCZ010000080.1 GCA_016125975.1 Candidatus Nitrosopumilus sp. | reverse complement strand
TGATGTGTTAGCTATAGCTCCCGCATTGGTGACTGCTTTTTTTGCACTCAAAAAACAAAACGTCTTGCCAACTGAATCACTCTTGTTTTCTGTTTTGATGTTTTACATACGTGGTGGCTCAACAGCTGTAGAAACAAAGAGAACGTGGAAAAATATTCCAAAAGTGCACAAAGAAAAGAAAAGTATTGCAGAGTCTACCGTGCTTAGAATTCCAAAACCATTTGCGCCAAAGATCACAGACAAAGAAGTCAAAGCAAGAAAGCTCTTCGTTTCTGACTATACAAAACCATACAGAATGAAGATTAGATTAGAAAAGATTACAGGACTGGCAATAGTAAACGAAATGTGCAAGATAAAGTTTGATGGAAACATCATCTCTACACTATCAACTGATGCAAATGGCGAGCTTGAAGTCATAATAATTCCAGGCTCATCTGGCAAGAAAACACTTGAAGTGTTCTCAAAAGATAGCACTAAACCAATCTTTGAAGAGACACTAGAGATAGAGCTGCAGTGATTGTTTGCCGCCTTAAATTGGTCATATCCTTGAATGTCAATGTTAGCATCTGAAGAACTTGACACGCAAGACCGTTCAAAGTACATCAAGGTAGTAGTTGCTGCAATTTTAGCCGGAGTCTTTGTGTTTTTGGCACAAGACATACTGGAGTGGATATTGGAGGTTGATTTTGATAATCCTGATCCTTCACAGATTGACGTTCCACAGGCAATAGTTGACATATTTGGCCGGATGATTGGCTTTGCAAGATATGTTGGCGGCGCAATAATCGTGCTTGGAATAATAATTGCAGTAATCAAGCTTAGCTTTGGGCCTGCCCCTGCAAGCAAGATACCGCAATGAAGAGAATCTTTCTTGGAGACATTTCCACTACAATCCCTGTGGTAGCTGCCCTTGCTCTTTATTTTTTTGTGCAACCAAAGCTTGGTCCAGAGATTGTCATAGTATTTTTTGCCGCATGGATTGCAGGATATATTTTGGATTATTCCATTACAGTAAAAAATTCTCATTTGTTGCGTTTTGAGAGGAATCTTGTCTTTCCTGTACTTTACAAAAAGTTTGGCAGAATTATTACTTTACTGATTCACCTTACAATTGAATCTTTGATTGTTGTTATGATTCCAGTTCTTTTTACATGTGATTTTGGTCTTGCTGCAAGCTCTGTTGTAGCCCTTGCCTTTGGTGTTTCTCATGTGTCAGCATATGTATCAAATTGCAGGTTTGCAAAAAGATACAGCACAACTTTGTAAAATACTCATAATCTTCAACAAAATTTTGATGAAGATCTTGAGCTGGGATTTTGCGTTAAATATTATCCTAATTTTGAACCCATGCGAATTGATTTATGCAGAGTGTGCGGTTCAGAGATGAGAGAGTATCACAAGTGTGAGGACTGTAGAAAGCCGATCTCATTTGTATGTTATAGCTGCAATAATGTCACTGACATCCAGTATCATTCAAATTGTGAATGCGGTTTATTGATACTAAACTAGAATTTTTTTCCTTCTTTTAAGATTCATTTTCTTTTTGCAATGAAGTTGGCCCTCAGCACTCCCATCGTTGATATTGTAAATGTAGTGACTTGTGCGAAATTTGAAAAAACAATTGATCTTCAAAAGATAATTGAGAAAGTTTCACAAACAGAATACAATCCCACTCAGTTTCCCGGACTGGTTCTAAGACTGATTTTTCCAAAGGCAACTATGCTAATCTTTGAGTCAGGAAAAATGATCTGCACTGGAACAAAATCAAAAGAACAGTCAGTTCGAGCAATTAATTCTGTTGTATCAAGGCTTGCAACCCATGGAATAGACCTTGGCCAAAAAAAGCCAGAAATCGAGGTTCAGAACATGGTAGCATCTGTAAACCTCAAGGGAATGATAAATCTTGTAAAATGTGCTAGAATTCTTCCTAAAAGTATGTACGAGCCTGAGCAATTTCCTGCCTTGATTTACAGGAATGATTTGCCTGCAGTAATGCTTGTCTTTTCTTCTGGAAAACTAGTATGCACTGGCTGCAAAACACAAGAAGATATTTTCAGGGCTGTCAGATCCTTGCATGGTATACTAGAAGAAAAGATGCTAATCTCATACAGATGAGAATCAAATAGTTGCAAATTCATAATCTTACTAGTACCAAATCGGAACTGCCAAGATTTGAACATTGAATCTCTTAAGAGGAATTATCTATTCCGTAAAACTCTCTAACAGTTGATTCTTTGAAGAAGAATTGTCTGATTGGTTAAAATCTCTGATGGCACTTTTCTTTGCAGCATAGTAAAGAAATTTTAATCAATGCAGGTTGTTTGTTTTTTGCAGTATTACATCTAATATCTGCACCTACTGGTAATACGGTACCGTCATCATATGAATAACGTTGAGATTTGGGAATTCAAATGCTTTCTGTATGATTTTGATTTGAGCGTTATTTGGTAATGTTCCATTTTTTGTTGTAACTGTCTTGGTAAACTGGGTCATTGCAAAAACATTTTGGATGTTTCTGCTTTTTCATCAAACAGTTTACATTTGGAATTCCAAGTGCGTCAAAATCTGCAATGGATTCCATTAGTTTAGCGGAACTAGGAAGTTTCATCTTTCTCAAAACAATCTGAACTGCCAAGAAAACACCTGCCAAGAATGATGCATGTGGTGCTGGTGCAACCGCAGGTGCTTCATGAAATTCTAATCGGAACACCCCACAATCTCCGTGCAATAATTCTTCAAAGGGCCTGCCTACAATTTCTTTTAAATTTGCAATCGGGGCTCCTGTGTTCTTTGCAACCTGTAAGGTATCTTGTTCTGTTACTGTGTCGTTGCTTGCAAGTCTTTTTTCAATATCTTCTTTGGTAAAACCTGTCCGGATTGCATTCATTTCCATTTGACTTGGCGTGCCCATGGTGGGAAAATATCCACAAGCTGCACACTGATATGGTCCTCCTATCGTATGATATCCTGCACCATATCTTAGAGTATTTTGTGAAGTATCTGTCCATACATTCCACTGGACTTTTGGTAATCCTGCCTGTATGTTGATTCTGGTTTTTTCATTATCTACTGCAGAGATGACTTCTTCTCCTAACGGTTTTGATAGTTTTGCATATTCTTCATATTTCATTGGAGCCCTAAATGTCGCAATTCCTGGATTGAATTGAGCAAACCACTGTGAGATGATCTCTGTCTTCTGCACTCCTCGATTTTCTTCAAATGCTCCAATGTAGCGTTGTTCATTTGACGGTTCTAGTTTGTCCGCATCAACAAAACTAACTGATCCCCAAAACCTAGTTATTCCTTTTAATGCAAACACCAATGCCTGTCCAACTGCGCCGCAGCCTACAAGAGTCAAATCTTCAAAATGGATTGTTTCAGGAACTGGATGTTCTACAACAGGTTGTTTTTCAGTACCATGAGTTATCAAATCATATTCAAAGTGTGAAATTTTTTCTGAAGGTATTTCAGGCAAGAGACGTTTGAATACTTCACCAACCACAAGTCCTGCTGTATACAATGCAGACAAGGAGTTTACAGGCAAAGGGTTCCATTCACAAGGCTTCTTCGTTGAAATGTAGCTGCTCCATCCAGCCGATCCAATATAAAGCACATTTTGACTATTGGGTTTAGTATTTTTTCCAAAAACAATTGTTACTGAAGAATTCCAAACCCCTTCTCCCAGATTTATCTTTGAGATGTGAGATGGTGGAAAATCTTTCAGTATGGATGTTGGACCTGTGTATCTTACTGTTGTGATAAATCGTGGTAATAGATTCAGTATTGCGTAACAGCAAATTATAGAATTGACATCGTTTTCCAACTCTTTTGGAAATATTACCTCTACTCCAAATGAATCAATTTTTTTCCTTAATGTATTGATGTCGTTATTGTTTGATATCACTGCAAGAGTTTCAAAGTTTTTTGCACGTATTGGATCAGGCACTAACATCACATTATTTGAAATAGTTTTTCAACCTCCTTTTTTGAAACGTGTCTCCAATCTTCTCCGTTATACCGATAAACTTCCCAATTGTCCACATCATCAATTTCAATAAAACCAAAGTTTGGAATTACGATACTAAGAGAACCTGGCAAAACTACTGTAGGCCCATCATCGTCTGTCTCACTATGGAATGCACTGCCCGGGTGCGTGTGGATTTGCGAAATTATTGTCAATCCTTGCTTGTTTAACTCCACGTTTATTCTAAATTCTTCATCCTCTGAAACTTCATAGGAAACAAAAGTATTGGTCTGTTCTGGAAACCAGACATCTGAAATTCTAAATATGTTGTCCTTTTCGCTTCCAACCCAAATTGCATGCGATTCGTTTTCATTATTGCCGTGATGCTGTAAAAACTTAAAAGTTCTTGTAAGTACATCCTTTGATATTTCTATTCTTTGTATGTTCTCAAACATTTCTATCATGGGAATTTTGTTCTATCAATTAATGAGCACACTCTATCTACAATCCAAGTTATTGTTCCCTGGTCAGTATTGCGGATATGTTCCCATCTGTCTTCTGGATAATGATGATGATATTCTTGAAAACCAGGACTGCAAAACCAAATGCTTTTTTTAGCGACGTTGAAGACTATGTGTTTTTGGCCTTTTGGTTCAACTAGTTCAGGAACTTGCTCTGGGACCAATCTTTGTCGCAAATCTAAATTGAGTAATGTTGTGCTTGGTGGAAGAAAATCCCAATTCTCTAAATTCAATAAAATTGTTAGTGTACGTTTACCTGAATGTGATAAAACATCGATGAGAATTGTTGGAAATTTTACGTAACGCAGTTTCCAAATATTTTTGTAGCTCTCTTGGGAATATTCTAATTCTTTTACGGCGCTGTTGAATTTTGTTCTAGATACTCTTTCGTCGAGAATGGCTATGTCTAACCACCACGACCAGGACCCTTACTTAAGAATAGTTTTGTCGGACTTGTGATTCCTTGATCTGCAAAACTTTTGTTCATGTCTAACTGTGCTCCTCCTTCTGTCCTTACTTGCCATTCGTTAGGATTTCCTTGGTTGCCTGAATCTTGCAGTGCCTTTACTACTCCTGCCTTTACAGGTTGATTCGGATTGACCTCCACTGGGAATTCTTTTCCCTGTATAACGAACGTGACTATGAATTTTGGATTGCCTGACATGCTTGTCTGATCATTTAGTTTTATTTAAGGATTACCGTACTTTACCCCAGTGGTCCTTTACTGTAAGGTACCGTCATAACTTTCTTTCCATCCTTTTTGTATGGATAAATTTTCCAGATCGTTTTGATCTTATCGATCTCTCTGTTATTCATAAAAATAATTATTTTATTCTTAAACTCGATCTTGATTACAACCGGCAAGGTTAAATTAGTTACAAGTGCCGAAAGTTTCACTTTAGTCATTTAGATCTAAACATTGGGCTTGCTTGATCATGACAGATGCAATTAAACTTGCAACAATTGTTGGTGCAATAACATCAATAGTTAGTGCAGTAATTGTTAACGTTGTTGATATTCTTTTTAATTATGTAAAATAAAATCATATGATGAAGAAATGTCAACTTTCTTTCTACACTCGCAAGAAAATGAAACATAGGTTTACTCAGGGATATTTATAATATAGATTCAAAACTGCCATAGTTCAAATCCTATTTTGATTCCTTTTTAGCGGATTTTGTCTTTTATTTTGTGTATTTTAGAAAAAGAAAAGGCCAGTTTGGTTTAGAGTCAGCAATTATCATCATTGGAATAATCATTGCAATCATTGCAATTGTAAATGCGACACTGGCTTGGAGTGATGTCTTAGAATCAAACTTTGTCAAGCTGATAACTGACATGCCAGTCTTTGAGTATGATGTGAGTAATGGTGAAGAGACTGGAAATGAAAACTTCCAGCTTTACATGCTATTGCGAAACATTTCATTTTACATATTCTTGGCAGCAATGTTTGTGGCAGGGATTTCATTTATGCTGGAGCACGTCAACTGGGTGCCACCAGAGACTGCAATCAATATAATATCAAAGAGTGTCTTTTACATTATCTTCTTTTTTATATTTCCTGCATTGTGGGATCTGTCTGCAACAATGGTTGAGGAATCATCGCTGTGGATACTAAACCCAGAAGATCCTCAAAACCCAATACAAAAAGTAGAGTTTATCTTCTCCAAGCTTGGCGCAATTGAGACACCAGAGGTTTCATTTGATGGAATAGTTGCAGGAATTGGGGATCCAGTCGGGGTCTTTGAAGGGTTTTTCCTAAATGTTTTTCTGGCAGCATTTAAGGCAATTGCGCTGATAATCTTTGTCTTTTTGGTGTTCATAATCGGTACGATACGGATGGTCTTTACTGCAGTACTGATAATTGGGTTGCCAGTAATTCTGACATTATCTTTGATTCCGTGGTTTTTTGGAATCACAAAAAAACTCTTAGAAGCATTAACTGGTTTGCTGATTGCACCAATCATTGCAGCAATAGTAATTGTTGCAGGCTCTGCATATCTTGGAACTATAGAGACATCAACAGAGCTGGAACAGGGTGCAATCCAGCAGTGGTTTTCAGCACTTGCCGTCATGGCACTTGCAGTATTTATTCCTGTAATGCTTGTGCCAATGCTTGGAAGTCTAGTTAGTACAATAACTACAATGACTACTGGTGCAGTCTCTTCAGGTGCAATGCTTACTGGAATGGCAGGAATGGGAGGAGTCAGAGGTGGATTTGGTGCTCTTCGTGGATTTGCAGGTGCCCAATTTGGGACTGCTCATCCAAGCTGGCTTGAGATGGCAAAGGCAGGATTTAGTCGTCCCGGAATGTCTGTATTTGTGAAGGGTTCTGGCACTGGTTCACTGGAAGGATTAGGAGCAGGAAGTGCAGTTGCTGCTGGCACAACGCTTGGCGCAGTGCCAGGAGGTGATCATTCCATTGGCCATACTCTTGGCAGAATGGGTTCACACATGATGCGAGACGTTGGAGCACAAGAGGTCCAGATGGGAATCAGAATGGGTGAGAATCAAATTGTTACTAATGCGCATAGAAACCTTGCAAACGAGTTTGCGGTAATTGAAAACGACTTGAGTACAGATCGGATTGGAAATATGGGCAACATTGAAGCTGGACAAAGAATTCTAAATGATTCACAAGCTCGAGATTCATTTTTGAATGAACGTCATAGTCAAATTGCTAATTATGAGAAATTAAGTGATGAGATGAAGAAAAAACTAGATGGAAAAGTACTGCAAACTATGGAACAACATCCTAGTGCATTAGGAAAAATTTTTGAAAGTATGAAATTATCTGTAGACCAAGGTAACAAGATAAGTGCGGGAAGAACTGTAGAATACGAATAAGGGATTATAATTCATATATGTTGTAAAAAATCGGAATCTAGATTATTTTCTATTTGCAGCAATTTTCAATGCAGATAAGGGAATAGGAGAGTATCTTCCCAAATCCATTCCAAGCTCATATTCTTTTTCAGTCAATTTCAATCCATCGCCAAATTCCAACCAAGGTTCTGATACAGTTTGATACATTATGGTTTCTTCATTGGATTGAGGTGTTAACCTATTTTTTACAATCTCTTTTGTTATCATATCGTCTGTTAAAGTTGGCAGGAGGAAATTCACTGATGTTTCATTATCGTATTCTAGTTTCAAGGCAGGAATTCCAAAAAAGAATTTTACTTTATCTTCTTTGAAAACAATTCCGTTATCACTAGTTTCCTTTTCATATTGTAGTTGATGTTCCCTCTCTCGCACTTTGGGTAAATCTTCAAAATAGGAATTCTTGGTAACAAATAATTTTCTTTTTTCATCATGCCAACAGTCATTCCATCTTTTTTCAACTTCCTGCGTCATACATTATTATCAACCAAATAATACTTAAGATATTGTCTAAACATATTCGTAAACCTTATTCACTAGTGATTTGACAAAGAAATTCTAAAAGTCAGAGTTTTTTCTTGCAAACTCCGAATTTGCCAATTGTATCTCATTTTCAACTGCTTTTGCATACTCGACCTTGCACTCAAAGCCGAATCTTTGGGATTTGTCTGGCTCATCCCATGACAAGATTATAGTATCCTTTTTCTTTGCCTCAAAAGTCCTAAGGATCGTAAATGGAAGTTCCAAAATTAGACCCTTTGATTTTGCCTCAAATACAATTCCTAAATTTGTGATGTATAGTACTCCATTTCCAAGTTTGCTTTTTGCATCAAAAGATCTTGTGATTATTTCTCCATTTTTTAGTGAGATCATAGTACACAAAATTGCTTTACCTTAAAAACGAGAATTTGAGATTTTTCCTATTCTTTATTCCTAAAACAGACCCTGTTACCTCTTTGGTTGATCATACATAAAATTCACAGGTGAACAATCTATAACGCTACAACACCCACAGAAATGTTGCTTGAAAACTAGGCGGTTCGTTTACAAAAATGACCTAATACAACCGAGCCCGCCATATTCTCTAAACGGAAACGTCGATTTTTCAGTAACGCAGAGATCTATTGGGGGTGCTTTCAAACCCCCGTCTTATTTTTTTCTGTTGCTGTTATTCTGTTTTACTGTAACTAGTGTTTCTTTTCTAATCTGAAATCAATTTTGTAAGTGTAAAAATTAATGTTTTGAGCAACGGAGAGTGCACGTTGAATTTTTATATCATCTTCAAATCCAATGATCACACCACGTACATCTTGATTATTTTCGGCCAATTCATCTTTTACATAACCCATGTACCTCTGACATTGTCCAACTACAACATCACTAGCACGTCCTCTTTTGAGTTCGACAACAAGAAGTGTATTCTTATCTTTACTAATGGCAAGAATATCAATCGGGCCAGTATCAGTTGGATACTGTTGTCCAACTATTTCACCGTCTTCATAAATATCATAATGTTTTCCAAGTTCAGTAGATTTCCAATTCTGTACCAAAAAATCCTCAAGATGTTTTTCAAGAGCAAATGTATTTGGATCTTCAATTGTTTCATCAGTTGTGATTATTGATTGTGGATGACTTCCAGAAAGCAAGTTTTCAAGTTCACTTGCATATTTACTGATGTTACTTACTGTCCCGATTGAACCGGCAGAATTGCGAAGTGATTCACTCATTTCGTCGCGTGAAACTGTTTTTGAGAACCAGCGGACGGCTCGACGGTGAGGTAAAGCCTCGCCCTTATGATATTCATAATCTCCCGTCACTTCACCAACATAGTAATTCCCCTTACCGTCTGGACAAAGTGCGATGTCTCCAATTTGAATTCCTTTTACAATTGTCCAAAGCATTCCACAGGAAAGTGCAGCAGAGATTTTTGTTTTGTCTGGATTTTGCTCTAGGAATATCGGAATAAACTGTTGGTTAAAATCACGCCCGTTGTTTGAAAGATGATTAGTTAAATCTCGATCTCTGATAAATCCCGCCGCAATAAAGTTGCCTTTGTATGCTTCTTCAGCATAAGCACTTTTTCGACCAAGCATGATACGATAATAGTTTTTCATATTATCTCACTTCAAATGCTTCTTTTAATTTGATAGTATCAAATAGTTTCCTTGCAGAAATGTATATCTTTGGCATACTATTCTCTTAATTACCTAACAATTAAGATATTTCTACGAATTTAAAACAATATTACTTACGATGATTTGGTTTGTTTTTTAGATAATTTTTTCAGAGGTGTTTTTGCAGGTTTTTTTGATTTCTTGAGTTAAATGTTTTTGGATTTTAGTGAATCGTATTCCTGTTTCAATTTAGTTGTATGTGCTGTTAATAATGCTCTTTGATGTAATTATACGCTTTTTCAAATAATTCTTCATCATCAGACAATTTATGATCATATAAAATTCGATACAATTTCTGTTGAATTAATTTTGTTCCATGAGATGTATTTTGCCATCCATCATATCGTTCTTTTGTAATAATCCGATCGATCTCTTCAACAATTTTTTCAATCTCTTTAGATGGAGTGTTTGCCTTTTCAAAAATTCTAGTCAGTGCATTTTTCTTGTTCTCTTCTGGAGTTGTTTTTGTTTCTTTTTCTATTGCAATAACTGATCTTGCTAAATCAATTAATCCTTTGAGATATTCTTTATTATCAATTAGTTTTTGATTGTATTTTTCTCTGAGTTGTTCTAACTTTTCTCCTATCGCAATAAACTTTGGATTGTTTCTATCTTGATTAATTCTTCGTGTGATTTTAATTTCAATAGATCTAGGATTGTATGGTTGTAATCCTTCCTTAATTTTTCGTATTACTTCTTCATCCATTACTAGAACTTCAAGATCATCACGAAGTGTAACATCAATATTTTCTTGAATCAGTTTTTCTGTTTTAGGTCCCAATTTTTTCCAAATTCGTACATTGCCGCCTTTAGATGGTGCAATAGAGGTGTAAATTTGATATAAAAATTTGTAATCTTTTACCATTTGAGGATTGGTGTATCGCGGGTGCAGTATTTCCCAAAATTTGTTTAATATGATAAAATCAGTTGCAAATGATTCTTTTCGGAGAAGGGTTCTAGGAGTATCATTTGTGACTTCTAAGCATTCTTGAGCTGCATCCAATCCCTTGGGCTCTCTTCTCTTGCCCCACTTGTGCTCTATTTGCAAGTGAACCTCTAATTTTCTAGGAGATTCAAGCATGGCATTGCAAATAAGACAACGGTAACTCATGGAATGAAAACTAGACAAATTTTAGATTAAAGGTGGCGGTTATTATGAAAACAAGATCTTTGATTATTTTGTGACATGATCTTTCAATTTCTTAACAATTTTTTCTACTTCTTTATCAGATAGTGCATCTTCTCGATTTTCAAGAAATTTGTTTATGTTGTTGATATTAGATACAAAAACCACTTTGTATTTTGGATCATATTTTATATTTCCTTTAATAGATAATACCACACTAGTAACTCTTGGAGTCTTTCTCCATGATTTTAAGACATGCCACAATAGTCTACCTGCTCTTCCTGCTTGCTCATGGGGGCTAAAGTAATTTTGACGTTCAAGATATTTGTCACTCCAATTTTTTACTTCAATTGCATATACACCTTTTTTTGAAACTACAACAAAATCGATCTGAGCAGATTTTAGATTCTTTTTTCCATTGTATGAGATATAGTGTGATAATCCAAGTCTTACTCCACATAAGACATGATATTCATCATCAAGTCGGGATAATTTGTCAATGACTTGGTTCTCTCCTTTTGCTCCTGCATGAAATGGATCATCTCTTTTTTGTTCAAATTTCTTGTATTGTTTTTTTAATCTCCATCTTCGAAACTTTGCTACAAGTCCTTTGGCTTCTGCCAGGAGTTCTTCTTGCATTTCAACCTCGACTTTATCAATATCATCAATCTCTTTGACCCTTTTTGGATACAAATCTAAAAGTTGCTTTTCACTATCAGCACGACCATAAATAATTGCCATGATATATTGATGATTTTAGATAAAATTAAGAATTTATGATAATATCAGAATAGAAATCCTCTTTAGATAAATAAACAAAAGGAAATCCTTGAGTCTTTTAGATAACTTTCCATCCAATTTACAAGCAAGAGATGCTCAAAAAAAAATTCTTGATGAAATACAGCAAAACCTAAAGTCAGGATATAAAAAAATCATACTTTCAGCTCCTACAGGAATAGGCAAGTCTGCAATTGCTATGACTTTAGCAAAAAGTTATGAAAAATCGTTTGTTGTAACGTCTTCAAAAAATCTTCAAGACCAATATATTGGTGATTTTGAAATACTAGTTCCCGTTAAAGGCAAATCTAATTTTCCATGCTTTAAGACTATGGAACAAAAAGGAATTGATCTACAAGAATATGATGTTGCCATGCGTCAAGGTCTTTCTTGTGATAAAGGTGAATGCGAAGAGAGAACTAAAGAAGGGAAAAGACAAAACTGTAAATTCAAACCAAGAATACAAGCCTTTCAAGAAAAAACATTTCAAGAGATTATTTGTCCTTACTATGAACAAAAATATTCTGCATTGCTTGCAGATCACTCCGTATGGAATTATCACTCTTATTTTCAGACAGTCAAATATAATCGAGGAACTTATGGAGAATATCTAAATCGAAATATCTCTGTTTTTGATGAAGCTCATTCTATAGAAGACCAAATTATTCAATTCGTTGGAATTGAAATTATTAAAAAACACATTGATGAATGTGAGATTAGGATAGAGGCATATGATCTGTCTGATATTGCAGTGATTATTCATCTATTACGTGATATTGCTGAATTTTATGCAAGAAAGGCAAAAGAAATTCGAGAAAGCAAAACATACCAAGAAAAACCAGACTATAATCTAATTAGTAAGATAGATAGTGATTATGAAAGATTTGCAAGAATTAGATCTGAAATTGCATCTGATCCTGAAAATTTTATCATAAATGAGCCAGAATACAAGAAAGGCAAATTCAAATCAATTGCGATAAAGCCTCTTGATGTCTCAAAATATGTCAAAGAGTTTTTCATAACTCCATTTCAAATTTTCATGTCTGCAACAATCAATAAGGATTCTTTTTGCCAAAATATGGGATTTGAGCCTGAGGAAATAGTTTTTGTGGACACTCCACACTCTCCATTTCCTTTAGAGAATCGCAAAGTAGAATTTCTAAATACTGCCAGACTTGCATTTAACAGCCCCATAGTAAATGAAAACAGAGTATGGCTAAAGATTGATGAGATCTTATCTAAGCACCAAAATCAAAAAGGTCTAATCCTTACCTCTTCTCGTGACAGATGTAAAAAAATTGTAAAAAACCTCTCTTCAAAAAATAAGAATAGAATTAGAATTTGTCATGCTAGAAATCCAGATGGAAAAACACAAGATGATGTCATAAAGGAGCACGCTAATTCAAAAGATGGTGTTTTAGTTTCTTCGTCACTTTGGCAGGGAGTAGACTTGAAGAATGATTTATCAAGATTTCAAATTATTGCCAAATCTCCATATCCAAATTATACTGAAAAATGGGTCGAATCTAAAATGGAAAGATACCCTCTTTGGTATTCATCACAAACAATTACCAAAATATTGCAGGGGTTTGGTCGCTCAATAAGAAGTAAACAAGATTGGGCTGTAACTTATGTTTTGGATTCTGCTGTTGAGCCTTTGCTTAATAATTCAAAAAATTTAGTTCCTAAATCATATTATGATGTTTTTGGATGGGATGAGTAGTCTGAATAAAATTGAAACCATTTCACACCTTCAGAAATATCTCTCCTTCAGTTTATGAAGAAATTAAAAAATTTGTTAAATTAAGATATGAAATCCAGGTCTCGGCTAAAACTTCTCCAGGACTTGAAGAACAATTTGACATTTTGAATGAATCTATTAAAGTGCACTACACAAAGGAAAAATTACTTTTTCAATCTAGTCCAACAAACAAAACATATGTAAAATTAGTTTCCGATATAGATAATAAATTTTCATTAAATTCGCTTGATAAAATAGAACAAAATCCACTTACAATACTATCAGATATGAAATATTTTGTAGGTTGTGATGAATCAGGTGCAGGAGAAACATTTGGGTCAATATTTCTTGGATGTGTAGTTGTTGATATAGAAAATTTGAAAAATGTTCAACAAATTTTTGATAACCCAAACATCAAGGAGCTTGAAGAGCATGAAATATTGGATAAATATGATAAGATCAAAAAATATTGTGAAATTTTTGAAAATAAATGTGAGGTATTAGAAATTGATGAGACCAATAAAAACACGCTTCTTGATCAGAAATATGAAGAATTGATAGGAAATGCAATTTCTTGAAAAGAACGAAGTTTGTCTTCCTTTTGAGGAAGGCTTTTTTCAAGCTTTGATATGGCAGATAATAAAGAGACTTTCTTTTTTTGGTTCTGTTAACTTATCGGTAAAAAATTCTGTCTGTTAAACATCGGTTGATGAATTTTGAATTAACGTAATCCATTTGTTATTACCTTCAATGTTTATGCCGCAGGCTTCAGCAGGTGTCTTGCCGTCTAGCCCCATATGTGATCTGAAGTAATTATGATAGATTTGATAGCCTGTGAGTATTGGAGTATCTTTTTTCTTTATTCCACGCATTACCTTTTCACGGTCTCTAATTTCACCATTCAGTCTTTCTTGAATATTGTTATACATATCACCTTGAAGATGGATATGACGAATGTGTAATGTTCTGTCTTGCCTTTTCATTGTCCAAAACTCCTTTCTATACGCTTCTGCATAACTGCCCAGACCGTCAGTGATGAATACTTTAGGTTTTTTCTGTACTACTTGTTTTGATTTTTGTAACAAACCTCTTGCATTATGACCTTCTTTTCTGTCACCTATTTCTTGTGCAATCCAGAATCTCGTTTCATCATCCATCATTGCAAATACATATTTCAATTCACCACGAATTTTGACATAAATCTCGTCAGCTCTCCAAGCATCGCCGACTTGTGGTGTTATTTTATCCAAGTATTGGTTCATGAGTTTGGTGTATTTTTCAATCCAGTTGTAGACTGTTTGGTGTGACACGTCCATGCCTAGAAGTTTCAAAGATTTAGCCACGTTTCGTAACGATTCGCCTGAAAAATATAGTTGCATGGCAGTCGTGATTCCTTTAGGATTGTGCTTCATCTTCTCAAAGCCTAGGTTCATTGAGAATGCTTTGTGGCAATCAGAACATGAGAATCTCTGAATTGCTGTATGCTTGTTTCGTCGGATACCATATTTCTTGAGATTCTTACCCTTACAGAACCTAGCAGAACCCACCGTTATAAAAATATTACATACCATATTTTCAATAAAACATAGTTTTAAATAATTTATGGTATCGATAATATTCATGGTAAGTATAGTACAAGAAAGAGGATTTCACTACCTAAGAGCACATATTCAAGGAAGAGAAAAAAGAAAATACCTAGGCAAAACCATCCCAAAGAACATAGAGTATCTCAAAAAACAATTTCAAAAAGAATTCTACTGCGAAGAATGGGATGGAAAAATACAAGATATTATTAAAAATTATAAAAAAGACATCAAAGGAATGCCACAATCAATAAAACTAAAGAATTTTGAGAGTTTTGGAATTTCATTTACCTATAACACTCAAAGAATAGAAGGATCAAGTCTCTCTCGTACAGATACTAAAGACTTGTTGGTACATGGAGTTACTCCTGCAAAAAAATCAAGAATTGATACAATTGAGACTCAAAAACACTATGATTTATTCATCAAGTTAGTAACATCAAAGAAACTCTCAAAAATTACAAAAAAAGACATTTTACAATGGCATGACGAAATTTTTAATCAAACAAAAATTGGAGAATCAGGAAGTATCAGATACCACAGAGTGGGGGTAACAACTAATGATAAAATAGAATTCACGCCAGCTCCGCAAATTCCAAAAAAATTAAGAGAGTTTTTTGATTGGTTAAATAAATACAATACAAAAATGAATCCTGTAGAATTTGCAGCTTTGGTACATTACAAGTTTGTATCGATTCATCCTTTTGCTGACGGCAATGGTAGATTGTCAAGACTCATTATGAATTATATTTTATTCAAATATGATTGCCCATTTATGCAGATAAACAACAACGACAAAAGATCATACTTTAAATCTTTAGAGAGATCACAATTAAAAAATGATGAGATTTATTTTCTAAAATGGTTCATGAAATATTATATCAAATCAAACAAGAAATATCTCTAAAAATTACTTTGCTGAAATGAGTTTTTAATTAAATTTGAAGAAAAAATTGGATGATTATATCACAGTTGAAAGAAACTAAATAATCTTGAATGCGAGAATTGTCTAAATAGAAGGAAGTAGTTTTAGAAATTGTTGGAAAATACTGATGATGAGATGTTAATTGAAAAAACATGTTACATTTGTGGAGTGGATTTGCTACAACAATACAAACGTGATAATGGCACACAAAACGATCTCAACGCATCCAAACAAAAATTCCCTCAAATGACTAGATGGGATGGACAGAAAAAAGAAGTATGTGCCTCATGTTTCAAATCTGTTGAAGAAGGAGTTGAAGTATATCGACAAAATCATCCTAAATGGAGACCCCCCAAGCCAACAGGATTCTAGTTTATGTCCCGATATTTGACAGGCAGAAGATTTTTACACTGGAAACTTGGAGGGTGTTTTCATAAATTTCCACAAAATTAACTAGCTGTAAAGATAGGCGGGTGCTATGATCATTACCCAATACTCTTTGAAAGTTAAAATTATTCTACAAAATTGATAAAATATGAAAAAATGAATATAAAGTAGATTATTACATACATTTCGGGAATGCCACTTTTTAAAAACAATAACGGTGATTTAGAACAAATCAAGGAGACATCATTTGATCTAGAAAGAAAAATACAAAAAATTACAGAAGATAATCTAGAAAGAATCTTTAACCTTCAATTTGTTAGAACTGAATTTCAGTTAGGGCGTTTTCGAATTGATACACTAGCTTTTGATTTGGAATCCTCAAGTTTTGTCATAATTGAGTACAAAAAGGATAGAGATAGCGGATTATTCGAACAAGGGTTAGCATATATTGAGATTATGTTGGATAGGGGTGCAGATTTTATTACAGAATATAATGAGAGTCTTGACAAAAATTTGAAAAAACGAGATATTGATTGGAGTCAATCCAAGATCATCTTTGTATCTCCTTCTTTTAACAAAAACCAAAAACAAGCTGCCAATCTTGACTTGCATATAGAATTATGGCAAGTTCATTCATATCAAAATGATATTGTGGAATATTTTCCGATTCAAACAAACGATACAAAAACTCCGATGAATATACTAGGTTCTAAAGGAAGTACAATCAACAAAATAGCTAGAGAAATCAAGACCTATGATGAAGAATATCATTTTCAAAGACATGGAAGTGATAAAATCAAAGAATTGTATTATGAAATTAAGCGCAGAGTTGTTTCATTAGGAGACAACATTCAACCAATATTTAGAAAGGAGTACATTGCTTTTAAGACAAGTTACAATTTTGTTTATCTGAATTTAAAACGTAATATGATTCACATTGATTTGGCTCTGAAAATAGACGAAGTTCAAGATCCCAAAAAAATTCTCAGAAATATGGATGGAATAGGTCATCACAGTGCAGGTTATTCAAGAATTACAGTTGATGACAAATCACAAATTCCCTATATGATAGGATTAATTGAACAGTCATATGCAAAATCTATTAAAAAGTAGAACACAGTAATCACGACAATAACTTCATCCAACAACTATCTTTTCCGTTTGACAACCAGCTAAACTCATGTAGTCTTAAAATATCATTTATTTCTCTCCAAATGGATTTATCAATCCATCCAGTAGGTATGACCTTGATACAATCTCCTTCATTAACTATCGATATTTTTTTGATTCTCTTTCCCAAGTTGTTTACAAAATTTGGTTTGCTACTTCCAGCTTGCTTTATCAAGTCTAAATATTTGTCTTGACCGAGTTTCAAGTCAATGTTTGCAGCTTGAGCTGGAGTCTTTCCATCCAACCCTTCATGAGGTTTGACAAAATTATGATTTATCTTTAGAAATTCAGAAAAGGTTTGAGCTGATTCGTCATTGCCCAATCCTCGTCTAGCTTTGAGTCTTTCCCTTATCTCATTGTGATACCGCTCTATTGGTCTGTTCACAAATCCATCCTTCAATGATTTGGTTTTGATGTGTGCAACTCTATTCTCAAATTCGTCTCTGATTGGCTTTTGGTAAGAGTTTAGAGAATCTGTTAGAATGTAGTTTGGATCATTTATTGTTAGTCTCTTTGCAGATGAGATAATTTTTGTTGCATCTTTTGTCTCTCTTTTCTTTGATACTTCTGTGGCAATTAGAAATCTAGTTTTTGGATCAATAATACTCCATAACCAGTCATGAAATCCCTTACCTGTCTTTTTGGTATTTTTTACATTGAGATACATCTCATCCAAGCTCCAAACATCAGACAATTCAGGATTCAAAGTATCAACATATTCCTTTATGAGTATGGTGTATTTCTTTATCCAGTTATTTACGGATACATGGCTAATCTTGATTTGGTGTACCGTCTCAATATGTCGTGCAATGTTTCTATATGACATTCCACTCATAACTAGATTCAAGGATTCTGAGATTATCTTGGGATCAGATGTTACATTGGAAAACCCATTCTCACCTAGAATGAACCTGTTGTTGCAGTTCTTGCAGGTGTAACGTTGTCTCTTTGTTCCGTTCTTTAGTTTTCTGAATCCATGCTTTGTAATCTCAGTTGAATAACACTTTGAACAAATCTTTGGTCTTTCAGTTTTTTCTATTCTACTTTGAGAGGTTACAGAATCTAATAGTATAATACAACTTTTGATATGTTTGCAGTGTTTATCATCCAACTTTCTCAATCTGAAATGAAAATCCTTGCACTCACAAGTCCATACGTCTACCTTTGGAAGTTTTCTAACGTTGTATGTGTTATTCGAGTTTTGAGATTCAACAACATAGTGATTCTTTGTAATTTTTCTAATTGAATTGGTCTTTGTGAAAATTTGTGTTGCTTTCAGTTTTCAATTCATGTGTTATATTATACGTACGTATATTTAATTGTTATGCGCGCGTATCACTTTTATACATCTAAAAAGGATTTTGTATGTTGACACGTTGGAAGAAAGATCAAAAAGAATTTTCTGTGAAATTGACTTTTGACGGACAGAACAGTACAATATGCAGAGTTCCAAAACCAATAGTAGAGTTTTTGGGAAATCCTGGAAATTTGAAATTTGTAATAAAAGGCAATGGCATCATTATAACCAAAGATTGAATATGTTTTTGATTTAACATCTTTACTTTTTACTTGTCAGTAATTCAATTGCTATTTGTTAACTAAAATTGTTTTAATATTATTTTATAGATATTTCATATATGATTAAATATTGGTTATTCATAAGAATAAAATAAAAAAAGGTGAATCATGGCTAAAATATCAGTAAATAAATCAAATCAAGCTACAGTGACAATCCCTATAGAAATCATGAGTATTATGGGGTGGGATGGTGAAACTCAAGTCTATTTCATACCCCATCTTCAAAATTCTAGTGATTCCATTACAAAGGAAACAGCAATCATAATAAAGGAAATAAAGGATGTGAAAAATGCTCAAAAATAACTTTGTTGGAAAAACATTTGAGATACATGTTGCTGAATGTTTTGTAGAACTAATTGATCTGGGAGTAAACTTATGAGATACATAGGCAATAAGCAATTGCTAACCCCTGAAATATTGGAGTTATTGCAGAAAAAGAAATTATTGAATAACAATTTAACATTTTTTGATGCTTTTTGTGGTACGGGTTCTGTTTCTGATGCTTTGAAAGGCTCATTCAATTTAGTAGTAAATGATATTCTCAGCTGGTGCACATTATACACCAAAGGTCGTTTATGTGCCGGAGATTGTAAATTTAAGAAACTTGGTTTTGTTCCTTTTGAATTTTTTAATTCAAACGATGAAAAAACTAAAGGTTTCTTATTCAAAAACTATTCTCCTGGCGGTTCCAAAAGAATGTATTTTACTTCTGAAAATGCCATGAGAATAGACTATTTCAGATCAAAAATAGAAGATTGGAAAAATGATAATTTGATTTCTGATGATGAATATTGTTACCTCTTAGCATGTCTGATTGAATCGGTATCAAATGTGTCCAACATTGCAGGAGTCTACGGGGCATTTTTGAAGCATTGGGATCCACGATCCAAAAAACCTATTGAATTTGCCAAGATGGATTCAAACATCGCCAAACATCATAGTCTAACATTTTACAACGATAAAACTGAAAACATCATATCCGAAGTTGATTGTGATGTTCTTTATCTTGATCCACCATATACCCAAAATCAATACGGAACACAATACCACCTACTTGAAACTTTGGTATTAAATGACAATCCAAAAATCAGTCCAATTACAGGCTCAAGAACTACTGCTCCAATGAGATCAGATTGGTCAAAAAAATACAAAGCACATATTCTATTTGACAGAATTTTAGCAAAAACAAAAGCCAAGTATGTGTTATTTAGTTATAATAATGACCAATCAACTTGGGGCGGTATAATGTCCAAAAGTTTTATTGAGGCCAGCCTAAAACGCTATGGCAAAAAAGAATCATATGTATGTAAAAAAATCAATTACAGAAAATATAGGAATTGGAGGACCAAGAGCAATAAAGAACATTTTGAATATCTATTTTTTATCGAAAAAAAAGACTTGAATGATGTGAGTTATGAATCCCCGTTAAATTATATTGGTAGCAAATCAAAAATGATTGCGGACATCAAAGAAAACTTGCCTAGTAATTTTCATTCATTCATAGATATGTTTGGAGGTGGTTTTAATGTTGGCTTGAATATGGATTCAAAAAAAATTATTTACAATGACATTAATTATTTTGTAAAGGAAATTCTAGAATCCTTTAAGGTTCATGATACATACAATTATCTAATGTATATTAATAGAATAATAAAGAAATTTGGATTAGAGAAATCTAATTCGAAAAGTTATTTGGATGCCCGCCAGCATTACAATTCTTTACCCCCTGAAAAGAAAGATCCTAGACTTCTATACACAATTATGCTATATGGATATCAGCAACAAATGCGGTTTAATGGAAATCATAGTTTTAACAATCCCGTGGGGATGAGATGGTTCAATGATAAAGTTCTTGAAAAAATGATTAGTTTTTCAAGAGTCTTAAAAGAGAAAAATATTGTTTTTGAATGTTCAGATTATGTTAACCTCTTGAAGAAAATACCCAAGAATACATTTCTTTACATGGATCCACCATACATGCTAACAACAAGCTCATACAATGATGGAAAAAGAGGATTTCTGGGATGGACAAAAGAACTAGAAAAAGAATTCCTTGCTACCGTTGATGAATTTGATAAAAATAAACACAAGTTCATGATTTCCTATGTACTACAACATAAAGGTAAAAGTAACAAGGAAATGAAACAATGGGTTAGAAGTAAAGGATATCGCCTGATAAACTTAAAACCAAAACCGGGGACAAATAGGAAAGAGGTTTTAATTGTAAATTATGATCAAAAAAAATCCACATTTCATAATAAAAAACAACTCACAAAAAGGAGGCTATAGATATTCTGATATTCTCACTTCAGAAATATTACAAGATGTTTGCAGACAAGTAACAGGATGCACTGAATACACCTGTAATTTTGATGATGATGGTTATAACAAAGGCAGGTTGGCAAGAATTGAATATCTTGGAAGAATCATTTATGTTTCCTTTTCTCAAGATGGAAAAATAGCCTCAAGAAATTCTTTCTTTCAAAGTGTTACTACAGCTCTTACACAATACTACTTTGATGAAAAAAGGAAAAAATTTTGCTTCTATTTTCTACCGTCAGAAGGGAATGTTGAAACACCTTACTTCATGTTCATGTACCGATTAATGGCAACTTCGGGGATAGAATTCCTGAATCCAGATAAATTAGAACAGTCAATTTCTCCATTTAACACTGTTGACGACATAATTGCAACAAGAGATAAACTCAAAAGACATAACAAAAGTAACAATTCTACCTATATCACTAGAAGTTCTGAGAAAATTACAGAAATTTATGGTAAAACATACGGTGCAAGTAAAAAGGAAACCACTCTCATATGTTTGGCAATTTCAACTCTTGTTTCTCATGCTAAATTATATGAAATTTGTGAGCAAGAATTATGCACGTTGCCAGAACCAGATCTAAATGCAATAAAGTCCCGTGGCAATATGGAGGTCATATCAACCAATATGACGATGGAGAAAAAATATCTTGATGACAATTCTAGTCTAAGATCTCCTAGATTTAATTATAATCTTCTTGAGAAGATGGGTTCAAAAAAATGTGCATTTTGTAAGTGTGAAATTCCAGAGTTAATAGAAGGTGCACACATATGGCCTGTTTCCAACATCAAACAAAAACCAAACTTGACACTGGAAGAGAAAATAAAACATGCAACAGATGGTGATAATGGTATTTGGTTATGTCAAAATCATCATAAGATGTTGGACAATAACTTGCTTAGGATTGTTAAAAATGGAGAAGTGAAATATCTATCAGATTTAGACGAAAGATCAGTAGAATTCATTAAAGAAAGTACTCCAATCACCAAGATAAAAAAAGAGATTATTGTCAAAAACTTTGTCAAATATTTGGGAAAACGAAATAAACTCTTTTCTGAGACTAATTATGTATCTCTATGAATGTATGATTTATTCAAAACAGGGGCAATATTGTAAATATGGGATGAGAAACATCTGACTGATTACGATGCTGCAAATTCTAATGTCATAAATGATGATATGAGTTTTTTACATCATACAAAGTTTAAATTGAAATCATGATAATGAAAACACGCTAGTCTTCTAGATGAAAAGCGAATTTCGTAGCCCATCAGTTGTATATGATGGGCATTTTCATCCCCCAAACTTTACAGTCAGTGAACTTCAAAATGACGATAAGATTGAAACAGCATACCCTAATTCTAAAGGCTTTTCACATACATCTACTTCGGGGATAATCTTTTCTAAAACTTCACCCGTTTTTATGTCATAAACTATTGTGACTTCAGTACCAAACTCACACTGTCTAACATTTTGTACATTATCAACTAATCTAGCAAATACTGTTGCTGTTGTTACTTCAAAAGGCTCCATAGTTCCAGATACATCAACAGATAGAACTTTCCATTCGGGTCCTAATAATTTAAGATCTGGATCAGAAAGGGCTTTTGTAGAAAATTTACTAAAATTTTCATCACTGTTTCTGATTTCATATTCTTCCATTTGAGATATAACATCATAATGTGGCATTTCGCTTTGGTCAAATTGGTATTCATTATCTAATGCAATGATCTCATTATAACCAAAAGTACTACCAATTACAGCTATTGCTACAATTGATGAAAGTACAATTTTTGTTGTGTTTGTTATGTTTTTCATGTTGTTGGTTGTCCTCAAATTTGATTATAATATAACTATTATCTAAAATATGAAGATCGTATAAAATATGAATCTCATATAAATATAGACCAATTCAAACACATCAAAATGCTATAATATCATCTCAACATCTAAACATAATTATGAATGCTCAAATCTCTTTTCAAGATTTTTGCAAACTGAAATTCATCACATATTGTTCAAAACAGTTACGCGGAAACAAACGAAAAAACATACGAATCTCATGCATTACATCAACTAGAAAAAACTATCTCTATAGATTATGGAATTTTCACTACTGGTTGATTGGAAAAAAATTCTCATATGAGTTTTTAATTCCACAAGACAAACAGATTTTCAAAAAATATTCCAAAACAATAACGCTTCAAGGTCTTGAGCATTTTCTAGAAGAATATTCCAATGCAAAAGTATCCAAAGTATTTTTCTCCAAATTGATCAAAGAATATCTTTTAGACCCAATACACAAACACAAAAAACCACAATCTGTCAGTATCGATTATTATGCAATAAAGGCATATTTTGATACCAATAATCACCCATTAAATTTCAAATATAATATCAAAACAAGACATAATGTAGAAGAAGAGGAACAAGAAGGAGAATTACTTACACTAAATGACTTGTTCAAAATTCTTACAATTGGACAGCCAACAGTAATGCAAAAGGCGGTGTTCTTGTGCAAGTTTCACAGAGGGCTAGACACGTCTACATTTGTAGACAGATTCAACTTTGAGGCGTGGAATCAAATTGTAGAAATATTCGGTACAGATGAACACGACAAATGGAATTTGAAGTTGTGCCCCATTCCAATAAGACTAACTCGCATTAAAACAGGCATAAAGCATGTTGGCTTTCTTGATGTAGATTCAATCAATGCATTAAGAGATTATCTGAATTATAGAAGGTTAAAGATGAATAGAGAAATTCAAGAAAATGAGGTAATTTTCATCAGTCATCTCAAAAAACCAATAACTGAAGATTGGATCCGTCGTAGTTTTCGTAAATTAATCAGAAATGTAGGCTTGGGCCACATTTTAAAAAATAGAAAGAAAAAATTAGTTAGCAATATATCTTCAGATTCAAAACTATACACATGACAAACCCTTCGGATTATACTCTAAACGCATTAGAGAATATTCAAGATGCAAAAATGATTTAGGAATGTCAGTTTGAAGAAGTTGAATACATCACTCAGAATGACGTTGATTTTGCAAGAAAAGTGGTAAAGTATCCAAATTCAGAATAATTTCACCGCCACGCAACACCCTAAATATCAACAAAATTCACCTACAACGCAAGAGAACCGATAGAACAATGAATTTTCTTTTGTTAATTTTTCTGATTTGACCCTGGTTTTTGATGGAGAAAAATGGTAACCTCAAAAAAATTATCAAAAATAACTAAAGCAGAGATATTAAAATGGCATAATGAGATTTTCGGTCAAACAAAGATCGGAGAAGCAGGGGGGTTTAGAAGCCATAGAGTAGGAGTTACAACAAATGATAATATAGAATTTGCAACAGAACCATAAAAAATACCGACAAAGATGGATATTTCAAAGCATTAGAAAGATCACAATTAAACAATAATGAAATGTATTTCTTGAAATGGTTTATGAAATATTATATCAAAAACCACAAAAAATATCTCTAAAATTACTTTGCTGAGAGCAATTTTAGGCACGAATTTAGAGTAAATCAACATAGAAGATTTGAGCCAATAGGATCAATATTCTCAACATTATCGAAGTTATCAGAACTTTTGGATCAAAGATAGATCAAAAAACAAATGAAAAAATAAAATATTTCATGTTTCAGCTCAAATAATCTAATTCTTTATTTTTCATAAATCTAAACATATCATTTTATTCTTTTACAGAATTTTGAATTAATGTAATCCATTTGCAGTCTCCTTAATCTCCTTAAAGTTAGCAGGATCTAGTTGCAAGCTCTCAAAATACTCGCCCTCTAGCATCTTGGTACCGTTGCCTTGATTCTCAACTTTAGTTACCAATTCATCTACAAGAGACTTTAAAGAATCATATGTCATGAATATACCTCCATGCTGATTACACCCAATTCAATTATGCCTTGCAGAGATTTGCTTTGCATCATCTTTGTACAACCTCCTGCTTTACAAGCTCGTTTATCTTGGTATCGATTCTGTCAATCTCATGTTTTGGATTCTTCCACCAGTTTCTGCTCCAGATTCTCTCAATGGTCCATCCTTTTCCTTCCAAGAATTTTTGTCGCATAACATCTCGTTCTTTGATGCTTTTTGCTGAATGAAATGTTGCGCCATCACATTCTATTCCAAGAAGATATCTATTCTCATCATGAGGATGAACTATTGCCAGGTCAATTTTATAGCCAGAAAATCCTACCTGCGTTTCAATTCTGTGGCCTCTTTCTTGCAGTTTTTTGTAAACTTGGATCTCAAAGTCTGAATCAAATTTAACTCTTTTTGATTCTGTAATTCTCTCCATGTCTGGATTAATCTCAGATAGAACTGCCTTCTGTCCTTCCTCGTTAAGCGAGTTTGTCATCTTTGCATATTCTAAAAATTGCCGTAGCCTCTTTGGCCCATCATACTTTGATGTAGGCTTGATATCGGCCGGATCAATTGAGGATACAACTATCATCTCTTTTCTTGCCCTTGTTACTGCAACGTTTAGTCTGTTTTCCCCTCCCTTCATGCTAAGGGTTCCAAAGAAGTTGGCAAATATTCCATCTGCATCTTTTGCATAGCCAACAGAAAATATTATGACATCTCGCTCATCGCCCTGAACGTTTTCAATGTTTTTGACAAACAACGAGTCGTCTTTTTTTGCTCCCTCATGAGCCGATGTGTGTAACTCTAAAAATTCAGGATCAGATTCTAATCTTTTATCGATAACATCTTTGATTAGCTCCTGCTGCTTTTCGTTAAATGTTATAACACCAATTGATGGGTACACTCCCTCTTGATCAAATTTACTCTCCCAAACATTTCTTATCTCATCGACAACTCTCTTGGCCTCTACATGATTTGTTTGGTTCTCCCACATTCCATTGCATCGTATCCATCGAATTGGAGGATGCTGAGGATCATTGATGGCGTTAGGTGCAACGTTGAGCAGCCCTTCATAAAATGCATGATTTGAAAAATTGATCAAATCCTGATATTGAGACCTGTAATGCCAGCTAAGATTAATTGTCTTGTATCTGGTTCTTGCCAGATCAAGCAGGCTTTTTTCTTCTGATATTGCCTCATCCTCTTCTTCTGGCTCGTCTTCTCTAATCTGAAACAAGTCAAATGGCGGAAGTTGTTTTTCGTCGCCTGCAATTACTGCACGTCTTGCTCTATACAAAAATGGAATTGCTCGCTCTACTGCCAGCTGGCTTGCCTCATCAACTATAACCAGATCAAATAGGTTTTGTTCCAGTGGAAAGACTTTGGAGACTGATTCAGGAGATGCCAGCCAACACGGTGCAATCTGAAATAGATAAGAGTCATAACTTTGGAATAGTTTTCTGACAGGTTTTACTCTTCGCTTCTTTTTTAGCTCAGTTGCAAATGCTCGCCACTCTCTTTGCTCACTAGTTCTATTTCTTCCATACATCTCACGCGGATGAATAACTCCTTCAATGTCGCGTTGAATCGTTCTTGTGACTACCTGTCGTTTTTCTTCCATCAGTTTTGCAAGCTCGCTCTTTTTTATCTGATAGTTGGAGATTGGATCCCCCTTTAGAATGGAATTTTCCTGTTCAATTTTTGCAAGCCAGTATGCATAAATCTCTTGTTTTATTTTCTCAGCCCAATCATCATTGATATTGATGCGAGTCCTTGCCTGGTTTAAAATTGCAAAGATGTTTTTTTCATATTCTTTTTTCTTTTTATCAAGTTCCTGCATCGTATCAAATTCTCCAAGAGAAGTTTGCATCTCAGACAAGTATGACGTCAAAGACCTTGTATCTGTCACCATTAATTGCAGTTCTTTTTGTTTTTCACTATCAAAGACTGCAAGCAGGTCTGAAAAAATTTTCCAAAACTCTATTCCGTTTTTAACTCTTTGAAAATTCTCAGATACAAAACTCTCAGTTACTTTTTTGACTCCTAAAATTTGTTCAATCTCTTTTGATGAACCTCTTCTCTTCATTTTCAAAAAATATTCCATTCCAACTAAGACTAAACAACGTTTCAGACTTTGAGACAATCAAAAAAATCAGGAACTATTCAGAACTAGGATACGATTCGCAGTCTGATCTGTTACGTGATGCAGTAACACAATTCTTTGACAGCGACAAAACTAACAATCTCAAAGAGGAAATTGAAAAAGAAAAACTTCAATCATTAAAAAATAAAAATTCACTTCACTCCATCAAACAGAGAAAAGAAGATGCAATAACAAGAATTGCCGAATATCATGCAGATAACTTAGGTATAATTGGTGCAAACCCATCACCGCAAGCAAGAAAGGCTATGGGTCACCATGTTAATGCCACTCAACCCTATGATGAAGATGCCATTTACTGTCCAGATTGCAAGTTTCACACAAATTCAAAAGACTCTATCTCTTGGCAGATTGATCGATTAACTGACCACGTAAGAATATTTCATAAAAGAAATTTCACAGAAGACGAGGCAAAAATAATTTCAGAGTTGTTGATTTGAAAAATTGACAGTCTGTACAAAGTGCAAAAAACCAATCGAACTACACAAGGAACCAACTCAGAAATTCACCAGACTTGGTGCTGATTATTTTCATTCTCACTGTTACATTTCATTCGCAAATAATTACACGCTGGTGCATTTCACATGAAACAACAAAGCAAGTATTTCTGTCCTTTGTGTGGCAGGAAAAACAAAAAATCCTATTCTGTGTTGAGATACTATCTGTTGCACATCAAGATTTGGCATCCTGTCTTGTTCAAGGAGATGAATAAATGATTTTGTGTGCTAACTGTGGTAAGGATTTGGATTATCATAGTGAAACTCAGACAGACAGATGTTTGAAAGAATTGTCAAAAGATTAAATTTTAAACAATATTTTTTACTAATTTCACAACAATATCAAATAAAATGGAATGCTACTAATTCCCAAAATAAATAAAATTTGTGCAATTTTAATTTGTTTAGCTTTACCATTATTGATTTTTTCATTTAGAACACTTCCGTATTCCTACAGATCCACTAATTTCCAATAATCTCTTAACGATAATGAAATCACTGAAAAAACTATCCCTACAATTAATGTAGATAATCCTATGATTAATGGAATAATGGAAATTTCATTTAATGTAATGTCATTAAAAAAATTAGTTTTTTGGAAAGACAATTTTCTTAGATTCTAAATCTATTGTAGTTCCTATCCTGACGAATTTTTTACATTAATCATTTTGATTTAGACTTATTTTTTTGAGGAGGTTTAGCTTTCTTCATCTTTTCATTCAACTGCTTTTTTATATCTTGAAATTTTTCCATTCTTGCATAATCATAGTCAAACATTTGTTCTAAAATAATTAGTAATGCTTCAGCTTCTTCATTGTCTACATCAATAAGTTCACCAGTTACATAATCTGTTGATGTATGAGCAGCAAATTTACCATAATGCCTGATAAAACTAAATAATTCTATGATTTCTGAATCATAAATTTTTTGTTTGGCTAACTCCTGTATGTCTTGTTCTAAATCACCTTTCTTTATGTTGTGTTTTTTTCTAATATAATGTTGCAATACTCGTCTACTAAATATTGCACTGGCACTGGCACTATGAGGTAAAAGTCGTACTGCTTCATCATAATCATGTCTATACGTATCCTCAACTTTTTTTGGTATTGGTTTTCTTCCAGATGTTTCTGGAACCAACATTTTTTCATAATGTTGTGATGATATAAATCTGGTTCTACTAAATCCTGGAACAGCCTGTTTGCCCATTACAAATTTTATTGAGATTTTATGACATTCTACACACACAAAATATCCTACACTGTATCGTATTTCATCATAATTTGTAATTTCTTTATTTTTCCAACTTCCTGTCTCACCTGCACTAACATTACAATGAGGACAAATCATATTGAATCATGAAGTAAGTGTTATTTATTTTGACTTAAAAACTTCAAGCGATCTTTATACCAAACTGAACAATCCATTTCATGACAGACAAATATTCTAACGGCGATGCTGTCCTTTCAAATTGCTTTTTTTGCGGCGCAACTTTTGAGGAAGCACAAAAGATTGGTGACAAGATAAACTGCGACGAGTCGCAAGGAGGCTGCGGCAACGCGTACAAGGTCTCAATGTACCAAGCCCCCGCAGTGACACCAAAGGATGATTAGCATGAGTGCAGAACAAACAAAGCCATCTGATGCCACATCTGATTTTTCATTATCTGATAATGTACGCTCGTTTATCCAGCAGGCATACGACAACAACATCGACCTAAAGATAGAGTCAAACAGAAAGGACATGATAAAACAGTTCAAAGAGGCATTCCCAAATGAGAACCCAAAGACAATCTCTACTCTGTTCTCAAATGAAATCCCAAAGGTCTCAAAGGCATACGGCATATCCCCTGATGACGTAAAGCAAAAGCCATCAGAGAAATTCTCTTCAAAACTAAAAAGCAAGACAAAGCCAAAGGAGCAAAAATCAAACATCAAGACAGTCGGAATATCAAACCCCAACATTGTTGGCAAGGACGGCAAGCCAGTAATTGTCCGTGCAGGTACACAACAGACACAGTACAAGTACAAAATCAAATCATCACAACTCTCGTCATTTTCAAATGCAATGTACGGAATGTTCCAGGTGTTCTCTGAAGACCTCGAAGACCTGACAGAGTCAGAATCGCAGGACTTGGGAGACTTGTGGCAGCCAGTTACACAGGCAAAACTAGGAAACTCTGACCGAGGTCAGGCAGCACTTGCAGTCGGCGGAACGTTTGGTATAATGGCAAGAAAAGCAAAAAAGGCAAAGCAGAACCGCAAAGTCAGAAAGGAAAAGGAATCCAAAGAGAAAGGTCAATCATTAGAGCCAACACCAGCAAAGGAATCTGAATCTGCATCATCATTTACTATAGAATCTAAAAGAATGTTCTGACTTGCACCCTCGTCTTTTTTATCATTTAAAGCTGCACCGATGTTTTTGATAGT
>JAEFCZ010000072.1 GCA_016125975.1 Candidatus Nitrosopumilus sp. | reverse complement strand
TTCCACAGTAAAAAGGACCAACTCTTAATTGTAATTTTGCAAGCATTTTTCTTTCAACAAAAATTGTTCCGGCAGCCAATAATGCTGCAAAACCAAAACCAGGAAATGCCATTACTCTAAACATGTCAGTTGCCATGAATGCATGAACAATTGGAAGAACACGTGAAGGATCCGCTAACCATGTAAATGCAAGAAATGGTGTAAGTAATTCACCATCAATAACAGGCATTTCAATTGCAAATAAAATCATCATAACTGCTGGAATACCAATCAAAGTCATCAATAACAAAATCCAGAAAATATTATCAAGTAGTGATTTGATAAATTCACTTAGCTTGAACGCAGGTGCAATAACTGACATTTATCGGTCTGCCTCCACTGGCCAATAGTTAAGACTCCAATAAACAGATGGCATGTTACCAAGTTTTTCACCTTTGAGAAGATATGGTAATGCAATCAAATTTCTAAAGGATGGAACACTCATCTTTAATCTGTATGGTTCAGGTTTACCATCTGAAACAATATAGTAGCCCAAAGAACCTCGACCAGACTCTACACGTTTGTATACTGAAGCTGGTCCTTTTGTTTTTGGATTTGGTTTTAGTTTAACTCTAACAGAACCGGACTTTGGCATTTTTTGTAGTGCTTGTCTAATTATGTTGCAGCGCTCCATCATATCAAGCCAAGGAATTCTTGATCTTGCATAAGCATCTCCTTCTTTCATTACATTAGTGTGAACATCTAACTCATCGTAGACATCATAGGGTTCTTTCTTTCTTAGGTCATAATCAACACCACTTGCACGAAGTACAGAGCCTGTTGTTCCAAGTCTAATTGCATCTTGACGTGATAAGACACCAGTGTCTTGAGTTCTTGAAATTAGAATAGGATTATCATAAAAGACTGCAGCATATTCTTTGATACGTTTTTCAAAATAATTTACTTGACGTAAACAAACATCTTCAAAGTTTGGTGGCAAGTCATTTCTAACTCCACCAGGAACAAAATGTGCATGTGTAACTCTTGCACCAGTCATTTTTTCCATTAGATCAATTAAGAGTTCACGATCACCTGCTGGCCACATAAACATTGTAGAGTGTCCTAAGAAGATTCCATAAATTGCAAGCCAGTACATTATGTAGATACAACGATTTAATTCAGATGCAATAACTCGGACATACTTTGCACGTTCAGGAACTTCGATGCCAAGAAGTTCTTCAACTCCTAGAGCATATGGGTAGAGAACATTACATGAATCATGAATTACAGGTCTTTCTAAGTGAGGAACATTTGTGATATAGTTTCTATACTCTGCCATTTTTTCTTCTCCACGGTGAACATAACCTGGATCAGGATCACATGCAACAATATAGTCACCATCAATTTGAACAACAAGTCTCATGTGGCCAGAACCGGGATGTTGTGGTCCAACATTAAGAGTCATAATTCTCTCGTCAACTTTTTGGAGTGCTAGTCCTGGTGGTAATTCTGTAGTCATCTCTATCTTCCTTTTATTGCAAAGTCCTTTCTAAGCGGAGGCAAATCTGCCCAATCTTCTGGCAAAAGTAATCGTCTATTATCAGGATGATTTTCAAAGAAGACACCAAACATTTCAAAATGGACAAGAAATTTTTCGAGATGAAGGCTTAAGTCAGATTGGTGGTGATTATAGAAACTTTGTATTTTCTGATTCTGGTTCAATTATTGTTAGAATTGAAGGAATTCAAACTCCTTCGCTTTTAGCTGAAGAAAGTGTTACTGTATTTGGTGATGTTCAAAATAAAGAACAAAGATCAGTTGATTTTACTGCTGCAGTTTATGCCAATCCTGAAAAAACATCTCATGAAACATATCATATCAAACCTGCACAACGATTGACTACTTATTACGAATTAATGATATTCATCATTCTTGTTCCAGCTGTAATGTTTATTGTTGCATTACTTTGGTTAAAAAAGAAACCAAATATACCAGAGCCTACACTTGGTACTGTTAAAATCTAAAATAAGAAAAAGAAATTAAAAGTTGAACTAATCTAATCGATTAATTCGGTCCAACCTTTGACGAAGACTGAATCTTTGTGGAGTGGAACTGGTTGTCCAACAGTAAAGTCTATTGGTCTCATCCAAAAGATTGCTTTTGTTGGGCATACACCGATGCATGCACCATCAGAAATACATCTTTCTGGGTAAAAGACAAATGCTTTACCTCTCTTCCAGCCTTCAACTGGTTTTACTCTAAGGACATCTGGACCAAGTGTTGTACAGATTTCTACACATAGTGCGCATCCGATACACATTTGTTCGCTTATGTCTGGAATAATTCCTACTGGCATAACAAAATAAAATCTTGATTTGGCATTAATATAATTTGCCTAAAAATATCGTCTTATAACGGCGTTTGAATTTTTATAACGGCGTTTAAATTTTTGATCGCTTTTTTAACTAAAACTAGTCATTTGACTTAAATTTTGAATTTTTTTAAATCTTCATCTATAGAACGTATTATCAAATCATTTTCGATTTTCTTTAGAAAATAAACACCAGTTTTTGCAGATTTTATGATCTGTTTTCCACCTGGCGTGAGAATCCATCCTTCATTTTCTTTTTTTCTAGCCATTGCAGTAATGATGATAGAAGAATTCGAGTCTTTTCCTAGTGAAGAAAGTAACATAATGCATGAGTTAATGAATATTGCAGATTCCAAATCTTCAAACATGTTATAGACACCATTAAAGGAATCAATAATTACAAGAAATTTTTCTTGTGAGACTTTGGTAATTATTTTTGTGAATTCTTCTTTCCAATTTTCTTTTGTTGGATGAAAAATTGTCACATTGTCTCTTTTTGGAATTATTCCTGATTCCACATATCCGGTGTAAAGTAAATCCATATCTACAAAAATTATTGATTCTTCTACATGATTGATTAATTTATTGAGAAATTCTGCTTTGTGAAATGGTTCTGAGCAAAGTACTATGTTAGGTATTTTCTCTCTTAACTCATTTTGAATATTAACTAATTTTCTATCTAAAATCTGGTCAGGACTTTTATCCAACACCTATTTAGCATTTTACAGATATAATAATGAATTTAATATCAAAAGATATCTCAAATGATTTTCCAAATTCAGATAAAATCTATCTAAACAATGCATCTGTCTCTCTAATGCCCACTCAAAGTATTGAGGCAATGAAAGATTTTCTAATATCATACAACTCTATTGGGCCTGATTCAAAGGAATCAGAACCATTTGTAACTGAAAAACTAAGAAA
>JAEFCZ010000084.1 GCA_016125975.1 Candidatus Nitrosopumilus sp. | reverse complement strand
TTCGTGACGGTCAGTGGGTAAGACTAGGGCAGTACAACTATGCTGATGACTCTATAGTCTTTGATTGAACTAATTTTAGATACAAATCCTATGGTATCTAGATATATCACAACAAGATCAAAAATAATTAATATCTAATACGAACACATGCCTATATGTTAGCTTATGAATTGTTTCTCAGCAATAAGAATTCTACAAAAAATAATCCCAAAAAACAATTTCCAATTAAAAAGATCTTTTATAAAAATAATGATGCAGTCATTGACAGTAAAACTTGTGAGCAATATGGTTCGGAATTCACTAGAGATACAGAACAACTACAAAACTGGCTTCAGATGCCTCTAAATACAATAGATGTTAAAGAACTCAATCTGCCTGATTTTAGAACTGGTACTAGATCAGCAAATCCATATGTTGAGGTTTATGGTAAATTAGAAACAAATAATTCATTAGAAAGTAAGTTTGTTCTCTCCATGGGTCAAAAACCAAATTACATTAATTATACTCTAGATTTGGCTAGTGGCGAAATTCTAAATAATTTTAATGGAACAGTCGTATTAGATTTAGATAGAGAAAAATATTTTCAAAACTCAAATACACTATTTTCAGAATATATCAAATCTAAAATAATCAATGACGATGGATTTCTAAATATGACAGTATATGATAAAATCATATGTAAATTCTTAGACACGGCAAAAAAATACAAACTAGATATGAAAAAACCTGGTAAAATACCATTTAGAGTTTATATCTTACCTGATGATTCAACAATAGAATTTAGGAAACAAACACAAAAAGAAAATTCTGAGAATATTACTTTTACAGATTATTTTGGAAATACTGCTTTAGAATATGCATCAACTCCCACAAAAACTGCAAAATTTCTTAGCTATGATGATCCTGCATTTTCCATAAACTGTACACAAACCGAGAGTTTTTACAAAAATTTGGGCATAGGAAGTTCCAGCCAAGAAAAAATCTTTACTAACACGGCTCAAACATTTACTATTAATAGATTAGACTGGACGTTTGTTGATATTTCTAATCCTGATTATAAGTTTAAAGAAACTAAAAAGGGAATACTAACTCAACTTTATGAAAATTATAACATGTTAGAAAAAGACAAAGGCGATTCATCTAGAGTACAACTAAAAGTAATCTGCATTAAATCTGACCAAGCAAAACAGGAATTACTAATTGATGAAAATTTGACTATGGATAAGATGGAAAATATGTTTTATCAAAAAGACTTTATCCCGCATCTGTGTCTAGAAAAAGTACTAATAGATAATTCTGGAAAAAAACCTATCTGGGATACATATCTTTATGTTATAAAGAATATCCTCGCAGGAAATAAAATTCCAAGAACTTATCTTTTATCGTTTTTTAACAAGATTTTAAAACAGAAACGATATGATTGGATTAATCCCAAGAATAAATCTGAGCCAGAAGAATTTTTTCAACGATCTGATTTTTGTTTAAAACACTTTACTGGTTATGATAGTAAAAAATATGATGATTATCAAACAGACCAAGTATAGGAAAAATTTAAAAGTACTATATACATTTATGCGTCATGGAATTAAGAACATGTCCGTAGAACCAAATGAGTCGTTTGCAGAAAAAGTTGGTAAAATTGCAAGAATATATGTTGATTTTAAACAAAACAACGACGAAACTGACAACTCTTTGTCTGACATTCTAACTTACTCAAAATATGACCGTGAAAAATTACGTTTTGTTGTAAAACGTGTTGGATTAGGAATACAGTTATCTAAGATTAATGATGCTAAAAAAGACCTAGTAACACAACAAATCAGTAAATTGCAACCTAAAGAAGAAATAGAAGATGTTGTGGCATCTAGGGATTACTCTTATTTCTTTTTCAAGGGATATTATTCTAATAAGGAAATAGAAGCATGACTAGTGAAATATTATTTTATTATGAATCCATGCAGAATCCAAATGGTGATCCTGGATTTGAAAATCAACCTAGACTTATGCCTGATGATACAATAATGGTGACAGATGTGCGAATCAAGCGAACTATGAGAGATTATGCTAGAGATGTAAAAGGTGAGATTTTGTTTGTAGATTATGATGATAAGGGCAACGCAATTACTGCTGATGGCAAAGCTGAAGAAATTGTGGGTTCTCTTAAACATATAGACGTAATTGGAAAACTGTTGGAAAAAACATTTGATGTGCCTCTTTTTGGTGCTCTCGTACCTATTCGGAAAAAGGATTCAGATAAGGATGGTAGCTCAGAAAAACTCACAGGTCCATTACAGTTTGGAATATCTAGAAGCGTAAATAAAGTTCAAATAATTAATCCAACAATTGTGGGAAGATTTGTAGGTAAGGAAAAGAAAGGAGATAAACAATTCTCTACATTTGGGAAGTTTTATTCTGTCGAATATGCATTAATTAAAGTTCAGGGAGCAATAAATCCCAGAAATTTAGGAAAATATGCTGAAAACAAAATAATCTTGCAAAAATTCAATGAAAAAGTTTCCATGATTCATGACTGTATGTGGAATGGAACAAACAAACTAATTACCAGATCAAAGTATCCTCAACGCAGTATACTGTATATTGATGTAGAATACAAAAACAAGATCTATAATGACTTGCCAAAACTAGTTGATGAAAACTCTCAGCTAAAAGAAATGCCAAAAAATCTTGGAGATTCACCATTTATTTTCTCAAAATTAGTCAATGTGATGGAAAAAAGAAAATCTGAAGTTAATGTGATTAGAATTTGTGGT
This sequence comes from Candidatus Nitrosopumilus sp., assembly GCA_016125975.1. Taxonomy (GTDB): domain Archaea; phylum Thermoproteota; class Nitrososphaeria; order Nitrososphaerales; family Nitrosopumilaceae; genus Nitrosopumilus. The sequence goes on along the minus strand of JAEFCZ010000084.1, from coordinate 7,532 downwards.
GCTGAAGATATTGCAGATGATATTAAAAAATTAGCAACAGATCTAGAGAAGAAAGGACTAGATGTAGAAATTCTTTCAGATTGAAACTAATTTCATTTAGAATTTCAGGAGCATTTGCTGCGTTTAGAGATCCATCAATAACATCAAACCAAACTGTCTATTATATTCCATCAAAAAGTGCAGTTGTTGGAATGCTAGGGGCAATGATTGGAATTCCACGCTCTACTAAATTAGATAATATATACGGCAAGGAATATTTGGAGTTTTTTGAAAGCACAAAAATCGGCATACAGTTTGAAACTCAAGAACCAAGAAAAGTTACATTTTTTACAAATCATCGGTCATTGAAGAATGCAAAGACAAAACCATTCAAAACAGAATTAGTAGAGAATCCAAAGTATAGAATTTATGTTAACACAAGTGATGTTGAAAAATCTAAAAAACTCATAGATACTTTAATGAAAAATGAATTTGTATTTTCTCCATATCTTGGTCATGTGTATTGTCCAGCAAGTGTTTGTGATGTTACACAAATCGATGCTCAACAAATAGATCCCGATGGTCAAAAAACACAATGTGTGATGTTAGACGAATCTGATACCTATAATATTGATTTTAAATTAAAATTAGACCAAGTGCATGGTGAAGAAAGTTCGGTGATTATTGAAAGACACATTCATCACTTTTTTAATAACAATAAATTTGATGGACGTGTTTTGAAACATTGGATTCCTACAAAGAATTCAACATGGGAAATTGAAAGAATCAGTGATAATTATAACCTGTCAAGCTTTTACAAAATTGGAGATCATGTTATCTGCATGTACTAGTAAATTTCTTTCACATCCGATAGATGAACAAGCCCCTCTTCTTATTGATCATCTTCTCAGTGTGGGAAAAAAATCTGAAGAACTTTTTTCTGAATCTTTGTTTTCTAACAAATCTCTGGCGTTTTATTCTGGATTGCTACATGACGTTGGGAAAATAAATCCAATATATCAGAAAATATTTCATGAACCTGAAAAAAATAACAGAAAAAATATAGAAAAACATGAATTAACAAATTATGTAAAAGAACATTCTAGATTTTCAGCATGGACTGCAGATAAACTTTTACAGAAAATCGGTCTTGATTATGATACCATTGATAAAATACTAGTATTAATTTATGGGCATCATACAAATATACGAAAATATCTTGGGAGAATTACAAAAAGTGAACAGTTTACTGCATCTCATAAAGCAATTGATTCAAATCTGCAAAAACTAAAATCAGAATTGTCTGGAAAACCTGAATTCTCAAAACTCAATTGGGATTCCTGCATTGAAAAATTTGCTCGTCCAATGAATTTTGATGTATCATTAAATTCAAAAAATTCCCCCGATGATTATCTGGAAATGTCTTATGCATTCTCATGTTTACTTCAAGCAGATAGGGGAAGTTTTCATGAGTGGTTGGTACCAAACTTTGATTTGGAATTAAATACTGACCACTTGAGCAATTCGTCAAAAAATAATAGGCTTGGTAAAATCAGAACAAGTTTTCAAACCCAAATCATGAAAAACTTTGACTATTCAGAACCAATTTCAATAATTCATGCACCCACTGGAATTGGAAAAACAAAGGTATTCTTGGATATAATTAACAGGTATGCAAATGACAAAAATATGCAACGAGTTTTTTATTTTTCTCCTTTGCTTGCGTTGACAGAAGATTTTGAAAGACAGTTAAGCAATAAGGGACATCCCATAATTACACAAAATGATCAAAAAGATATTCTAGTTTATAATCATCTACACTCAGAATCATTACAAGAAAAAAATGAAGAAAATAATACTGTAAATTCTAATTCATGGATATTTGAAAATGAGTCATTTAACAAGAAATTTGTCATAACCACGACTCAAAGGCTTTTGATGACTCTCTATTCTAACAAAGCTAATGATAAAATGAAGCTTGCATCATTTAGGAATTCTGTATTGATAATAGATGAAGTTCAAACTATACCAAAATCAATACTGTCAAATCTAAAAGAGATTTTTAAAAAAATGAATCAATATATGGGAACAAAATTTATCCTAGTCAGTGCAACAATTCCACATGAGATTGGAGATATCACATCAGTCTCCTTATCAAAAGATGTTCTTTATGACTATATTTTAAAAACTAAAAAACAAATTTCGTTTATTTCTTCGCTAAATCTTTCCAATATGCCAATTAAGAAAACATTGATCATGGCTAATACCAGAAAAAAAGCACTAGATTGTTATTCTAAAACCACTCAAGCGCATGATGGGGAAAAAGTCTACTATCTATCAACTGGAATCAGAAAAAAAGATCGAAGTGAGATTATAAAAAAATTATCAAACGCAGATAAATTATCAAACGCAGATAAATTATCAAACGCAGATAATTATGTACTTGTGTCAACTCAAGTGGTGGAGGCAGGAGTAGATATAAGCTTCTCACACATCTATAGGGAGGAAGCACCACTTGATAACATAATTCAGGTCATGGGAAGACTAAACCGAGAAGGTGAAAATGGTGATGCAGAATTGGTAGTATACAGAACAGATGGAGAATCAACACCATATAGCCAATTAGAGTTTAAAACTACACAAGAAAAAATCAAAAAAATAAAAGATTCAGTAGATCTTTACCGTATATTGGAAGAATATTATTCTGAAATTTATGAAAAAAACTTGAGTAATCAAGACGGTACCAAAAAACTAGAACAAGCTATCAAACAATTAGATTTTGATAAAGTATGGAAATTTGTTAAAGAACTAGCGTTAAAAGAAGATGGTCGAGATACTGTATTTATTCCAGATAACAACCATGAATCGTGGCAGAAAGTTCAAAATGGATTGCTGTCTAATGATACATCAAAGAAAAATTTGAAAGAGTTTGGAGATATGACTGCCTCACTACCAATACCTCTTCACAAGTTATATGAAAAGATGGGAGAAAATCCATTTGATGAAGATTTGATGGAAAAAAATATCTTATTGCCCAAAAAAGAACACTTGGAAAAGGTTTATGATACTAATACGGGGTTAGACAAATGGTTAGCAGAATAAAGATTTGTTATACCTTGCTTGATTTTGACTCTGATTTTCGCATGACTCCTGTTAAACTACGAGGATTTTTAGCACATCTTTTTACCAATATTCCAGAATTTCATCATCATTCAGATCACTCTTATCATTATCCATTAATACAATACAAAAGAATTCATCATAAATTGGCAGTAGTTGGAATTGATGACTATGCTGATATAATTTTTCAAAATATTTCGAGCCTAGATCATGTTACAACTGAGACAGAAAAGATACCGTTAAGCAGCATTGAAATCAAATGTGGTTCATATCAATTAAAACAGGTATGTAAAAAATACAAATTCACATCTCCTTGGATTGCCCTCAATGAAACAAATTATGCTACTTTTAAAAAATTAAAAAATAGTGAAAAGAGATCATTTCTTGAAAAAATACTGACTGGGAATATTTTATCAATGTTTAAGGGCTTGGGAATTTTTGTTGATTATAAGATCATTATCACCATAACAAAATTTAAAAACATCACAGTAACGGCACACAAAAACAAGTTTGCAGGAATGTATGCAGAGTTTGAATCTAATATACTGTTACCAAACCACATAGGTCTTGGTAAAAGTGTAACAAAGGGTTTTGGAGTGATAGGTGCAATTTCATGATTATAGAGATCAGTACTCCTGGAAGTACAATAAAAAGAAATCATGACTCTTTTATTATCCATACAAATAACGAAAAAACCGAAATTCCAGCAGAGAAAACAGATTCAATAATAATTTCTTCTAATGCCTTAATCAGTACTCAAGCAGTACGGTTATGTATAGAAAAACAGATACAGATGGTAATTTCTACGTGGTCTGGAAAACCTGTTGCCAGATTGTGGTCAAGCACTCAGGGCAGATCCACCCAACTCAGACGTAATCAATACTTGAATCAAGATACTGATATCGGATTTGACATCTCTTCTATGATTTTAGAGAGAAAATTAAAAGAACAAAAGACATTTCTAATGAATCTAAAAAATAACAGAAAGTTCCCTCCTGTAAAATTAGAACATGTGATCTCTACCATACATAATGCTATAAAAAAAGTTCAAAATACTAAATATTCTAGTAATTACAAAGCATCATTTCTTGGCTTGGAGGGTGCAAGTGCAGTTGGTTATTTTCAAGCAATTTCTTTGATTTTACCTGCAAAGTGGGCTTTTAAGAAACGAAGCCAACATCCAGCATATGATGGATTTAATGCAGTTCTCAACTATCTGTATGGGATGGCATATGCTGATGTTGAAAAAATCATCATACTTTCAGGGCTTGATCCAAATGCTGGTTTTTATCATTCTGATTCTTATGGAAAGCCTACTTTGTCATATGATATGATAGAAACCGTACGTCCAGTCGTAGACAGAGTTGTAGTCTCCGCATTTACCAAAAAAATGGTTCATGATAATTGGTTTGAAATTCAAGATGATGATACAAATGGTGTATTTCTTTCCAAAAATGCAAGGAAGTTTTTTATCTCTATCTATGTTAAGGATAGTCGTAAAGTTATTGAGGATAGATCTTGGGATTTTTGCAAAAAGATCATTAAAAAATTACTAGGTGATGATATGTGAAAAATAACATGTATTATGCAGTTTATAATATTACCAATAATTCTACTCGTAACTCAATTATATGCATACTCAAAAATCAAGGATTTGTAAGAATTCAGAAGAGTGTTTTTTGTGGAAGCTTGTCAGGACAAAACAAAAAAGATATGACTGAATCAATCAAGTCCGTTGTAGATAAAAATGATTCATTCTATCTAATATTGACTTGTAATCGATGTTTTGGCAAGATCAAGATAATTGGTAAAGGATTTGACAAAGAGTATGTTTCAGATAAAAAACCGGCAGTGGTCCTATGAGATTTCCTTTGACTGTTACCGATGTAGTTGAGTATGCTTTTTGTCCAAAATTTACGTATTTCATTAATATTTTAGGTCTAGAGCAATTTGAACAAAAGCGAGGAACTGTGAGTGCAGGCCTTATACTACATAGAAAACATGAAAGAGATAATCTAAAATATATACCTAAAGAATTTACTGGGAAAAAAATTATTGCACACAAGTTCTTTTCTACAAAACATGGTTTATCAGGTAAGATAGATGAAGCAATTGAGACAAGTAATGAGATAGTGTTAATTGAGCGAAAATACAGTGACAATCACAAAATATATCCTTCACTAAAAATACAACTTGGACTGCTTTCTGTACTAATTGAAGATAATCTGCATAAACCTGTACACAAGGCAATTGTAATTTTTAGCAAAACTAAAAGAAAAGAAGTTTATGTTAAAATTGACGATGTAATAAAAAAAGATGCAATATTAATGCTAAATAACACAAAACAAGTAATTAGTAATGGTATTATGCCTGAATCTAACTTTGATAATAGATGTTTGAATTGTTGTTTTAGAAAAATTTGTCCTGTTGGTTCTTTAAATACAACAGAATAATGTGTTTAAACCATAAAATTATGAATTAGGATGAAATAAAATGAATCAAAACACATGTAAGATATTACATCACAATTGCTATCAAAATGATAAATCCATCATAACAAGGATTGAAACAACGGCGACTCGATGTAAGAATCATTTGTAAATTCTATCAAAATGATAAATCCATCATAACAAGGATTGAAACACTATAATGTTTGATAGTGCGGCCTCTACTGCCGTTATCAAAATGATAAATCCATCATAACAAGGATTGAAACCCATTTGTGGTGCAAGCATTGTATCAGATACGGATCATCAAAATGATAAATCCATCATAACAAGGATTGAAACTGGATATGTTGCACTGGAAATATCATAGGACTCAACATCAAAATGATAAATCCATCATAACAAGGATTGAAACTACTAAACTCTGATGGGATAGTATCAGATACCAGGCATCAAAATGATAAATCCATCATAACAAGGATTGAAACCCTCTTTTCTGGAGCCGGAGGCTCTATATGCAGTATCAAAATGATAAATCCATCATAACAAGGATTGAAACTTTATCTCCTTCCTCGAGCCGGAGGCTCTATATGCAGATCAAAATGATAAATCCATCATAACAAGGATTGAAACATGAATACAAGGTTCTTTCTTACTTCATCTATGTTTATCAAAATGATAAATCCATCATAACAAGGATTGAAACGTATTGGCACTTCAACACTACATCCAGATATGCATAATCAAAATGATAAATCCATCATAACAAGGATTGAAACTTTTGAATGAATATCTCTGTCATCTTTGTAACTTCGTATCAAAATGATAAATCCATCATAACAAGGATTGAAACACGGACTGTCAGGGGTACGACATAGTGGTACTTGCATCAAAATGATAAATCCATCATAACAAGGATTGAAACCAATATACAGCTAATCCTTATTGGCAGCGGATCGGATCAAAATGATAAATCCATCATAACAAGGATTGAAACGACTATTTTAGGCAAATCATAGCCATCATAGAACTGAATCAAAATGATAAATCCATCATAACAAGGATTGAAACTATATTAACAAAATTGGTTAGTTATAAAGTTATAACGATCAAAATGATAAATCCATCATAACAAGGATTGAAACTAAATTAACAGAAAAAGGTACAGGAATTCTTAAGAAATCAAAATGATAAATCCATCATAACAAGGATTGAAACAAAAAGACGATTAAACTTTTTTTAGTGTCAGATGTAATATCAAAATGATAAATCCATCATAACAAGGATTGAAACTCATCACCATCGTCATCTGCTATCTCTGTTAGAATATCAAAATGATAAATCCATCATAACAAGGATTGAAACTGTGTGCCAAATTAACAGGGAAATTAGCCAATATATTATCAAAATGATAAATCCATCATAACAAGGATTGAAACGACCTACTCGTAACTTGCAGCTACAGCAAGGACAGTAATCAAAATGATAAATCCATCATAACAAGGATTGAAACTACACTTGGCGTAATATTATTGATTCGTTAGTAGAGATCAAAATGATAAATCCATCATAACAAGGATTGAAACGCCTTTAGCTGATATAGCACCGTACCTGACAGTGCCAATCAAAATGATAAATCCATCATAACAAGGATTGAAACTCCGGAGGAACGGACGGCATAGCAGATGCAATATTTGAATCAAAATGATAAATCCATCATAACAAGGATTGAAACAAAATATGGTCAGTATTGAGAATCTGCTTTGTATCATCAAAATGATAAATCCATCATAACAAGGATTGAAACGACTGGCAGAGTGAACAACAAGTCAGAAAGGCAACCAAAATCAAAATGATAAATCCATCATAACAAGGATTGAAACTGTGAGATGAGATGTATTCTTGAGGCAGAGGATGAATCAAAATGATAAATCCATCATAACAAGGATTGAAACAATCATCTGACTGATGAGACCGTAAAATTCG
>JAEFCZ010000020.1 GCA_016125975.1 Candidatus Nitrosopumilus sp. | reverse complement strand
GCCGTACCTTTTGGTAATGTTGGTTTTGGTTTGGCTGTCTCAGCAGGTTTTGTTTCAGCTGGTTTTGTCTCAGCAGGTTTCACTTCAGCTGGTTTTGTTTCTGCTGGTTTTGAAAGCTGAGATGAAAGTGAGTTTAGCTTTGCTTCTAATTCGGCAATCTTGTCTTCAAGATCTTTTTTAGTTTGCTTTTTAGCAGCTGCCATTAATCTGGATGGACAATTCGGGGTTTATGAGCATTTGGGTTATTACCACACACAACTTTGATCAAGTTTTATAAGCACAAATTGCTAACTGATCTTATGGACGACTTTGAGAAAGAATTTCCAGAATTTGACTGGAAAAACACACCTGCATACAAACATCCAGGTGGTAAAGATTGTCCATGCCCAAAACACGAATACATCAGAGAACAGATCAATTTTACAAAACAAGTAAACGAGAAAGGCAAAGAACCTGCCAAAGTCACTCTCAAGTTTTGCCCCGATCATTACAGGGTATACATGGATGAGGTGATTCCAGCAATGCCATTAAAGTACAAAATTCTAACAAAGATTGCACTAAAACTTGGTGCAATCCAAGTAGAGCAGTTAAAGTACATGGAATCAGAATTATGTTTCTATTGCAAATTTGGCTCTGGTGGACATGATAAGAAAACTGAACTCCCACCAATGTAGAGTACAATATTTTTGAGTGTAATTTCAAAGACAAACCCAGTTAAGCTTATACTTGAACCAAATTCAGAATTAATGTGCCAATAGAAGACATTCATGAATTTATTTCAGAGCTTGAAAAAAATGGAGAGTTAAAGAGAGTAAAAACACAAGTAGATTCGGATTTAGAGATTGCAGAAATTATGAGAAGAGAGATGTATTCAGATGGCCCAGCTATTCTTTTTGAAAATGTAAAATATTACGACATGCCAGTTTTAGGAAATGCGTTTGGTTCTATGAAAAGATTGGAGATAGGACTTGAAATGACAGACTTTACAGAAATTGGAAAACGTATTGCAGATATGACAAAGATGGATGTGCCATCAGGTTTGCTAAACAAAATAAAAAAACTTCCCGAACTCTCAAAGATGACTGCATCGTTTCCAAAATCAGAAGTCAGTGGACCAGTAACTGAAATAACATCAACAGATGCATCATTTGATGACTTACCAATTCTAAAATCATGGCCAAATGATGCAGGACGATTTATCACGCTAGGTTTAGTTGCTACAAAACACCCAGAAACAGGAGTTAGAAATCTAGGAGTGTACAGAATGCAAATTGTAGATAAAACACATGCATTGATGCATTGGCAAAAACACAAGAGGGGTGCACATCATGGAGACATCTCAAAAGATAGAGGAGAAAAAATTCCAACTGCGATAATTATTGGAGGAGAGCCAGCAACAGTATTTTCATCAATTGCCCCTGTCCCAGAAGGACTTGACAAATACTTGTTTGCAGGAATCACAAGAAAAGAAGGAATCAAAACTGTAAAATGTAAAACAATTGATTTGGATGTTCCTGCAAATGCAGAGATTGTTTTAGAAGGATATGTAGATCCTGCCGACATTAGAGATGAAGGTCCATTTGGAGACCATACAGGATATTATACACCAACAGAACCATACCCAACTTTTACACTAACAGGAATAATGAGAAGAAAAGACCCAATCTATGTCACAACTGTAGTTGGAAAACCAATACTTGAGGATGCATACATTGGAAAAGTAATTGAGCGTTCATTTTTGCCATTAATTCAGATGTTCCATCCAGAGGTAGTTGATTTTAGTATGCCAGCAGCTGGGTGGTTCCAAGGATTTGCAATAATTTCAATCAAAAAAAGATACCCAGGTCAAGCAAAAAAAGTAATGATGGGGTTATGGGGAATGGGACAGTTATCACTAACAAAGATGTTTGTGGCAGTAGATGAAGACATCAATGTTCATGACATCAATGATGTAATTTGGGCAATTACAACTAGAGCAGATGCAGCAAGAGACACTACAATAATTAATAATGCTCCAACAGATACACTTGATCCAGCATCACCTCTTGTCAATTTGGGTTCCAAGATGGGAATTGACGCAACACAAAAAACAAAAGAAGAAGGATATGAAAGAGAGATTCAACAACAAGTAAAAGTTGATGAGGAAACAAAGAATCTAGTTGATTCTAAATGGTCAGATTACGGGTTATAATACAGATATAGGATTATAGAAATTATCTCTCTCTTCTACAGAGTAGCCAATTTGATGTATTGCATCTATGATTATTTTATCAGTAAGTTCAGTTGAGCGTGCTCCAGTACAAGATACTACTTCTTCTCCAATCAAAGTTCCACCAAAATCATCAGCACCATACTGTAAAGCAAGTTGAGCCATACCAACACCATTTGTCAACCATGAAGATTGAATGTGGGGTATAAGACCATCAAAGATTAATCTAGAAATTGCAATCATTTTCAAAAGTTGGATACCACCTGTCCCATATTCTACTAATCCCTCTTCATGCATCAAAGTATTGTTTGGCTCAAAGTTCCAAGGGATAAAGGCCATGAATCCTTTGGTCTTTTCTTGTAATTTTACAAGTTTGAAAAAGTGTTCAACAACATCATTTTTGTTTTCCACATGTCCATACATCATTGTAGCAGAAGATGGGATTCCAAGAGAATGGGCTTCATCCATAATTCTAATCCAATCATTACTTGAGATTTTCTTTGGACTGATAATTTCTTTAACAGAATCAGTTAGTATTTCAGCTCCTGCACCAGGCATTGATTGTAAACCAGCATCTTTGAGTCGGGATAAAATTTCCTTTGTTGATGATTTTTCAACTTTTGCAATCATATCAATTTCTGATGTTGATAATCCATGAACTCCAACTTTGGGAAATTTTTCTCGAATCATTCTAAATGCATCTTCATAATATTCAATTTTCAGATTTGGGTTATGACCACCTTGAATCAAGACTTGACGAATCTTAAACATGTCCCATGCCGTTTTGACTCGCGATTCAATTTGATCCAAAGTCAAAGTGTAAGAATCATCAGCTCCAGGTGATCTGTAAAATGCACAAAACTTGCAATCAGTAATACAGACATTAGTATAATTCAAAATTATGTTATTGACAAAAGATGCTTTTTTTCCAAATTGCTTTCTTGTCAAATGACCAGACACAAGTCCCATTAGGTGAACATCATCAGATTCCAATAATCTCATACAGTCTTCAGGTCCAGGCCTTTTGCCATTAAGGGAATTTTCTAAAATATCTTTAATGTCACTTTTTTGCAGTTGCTCAGTTGTCTGACTCAATTGCCTTTCATCCTTTGGAATTTCTATTTAATCCTTGATAGAAAAAACAATTGAGTATTTATGCTCAAATTTTCATGAATTTAAGATTAATGGTTCACGTTATTTTTAAGTAGGGCACAAAAAGCAGATCAACTCATGGTATCTGGTAACCAAATTAGACTCAATCG
>JAEFCZ010000100.1 GCA_016125975.1 Candidatus Nitrosopumilus sp. | reverse complement strand
AATTATTTGACCAGGTCAGTGTGCATACAGGGTAGTCTGGATAATTCCATGATTGAATAATTGCACTTGTATTCTGATCTACTCCAAGACACAATAGCCTAGCGTAAAATACTTTGATGTGAATTAAAAAGAGGTTTTATCTCAACTGTATCTCTTGCTAAAAAGTCATGGTACTCTACCTGCACTATTGCCAGTCCTCTAAATGCATGTGCGGGTATCTCGATGTTAATGCTGCCATATTTGTCATCATATGCCATTTGCTCGTAAACTCTTTTTCCATCTTGGTTAAATATTGTAAGAAATATCGGTTCTCTATACTGGACTAATTTGGCAGTTTTTCCAGTTATTTTTACTATACTATCAGTAGTTGATACACCAATGGCAATTTTAGATGACTGGATAGGAACATACAGTTTTATTTTATTTTTGAACTCTTGGATGGACTTGGCAGCCTCTTTTATTTTCCCATCTGCAAGCTCTTGTTTTATGTTACTTATGAGCAATTGTATTTCTTGTAATTGGTTTTCAGAAACAGTATCGTTGAACTTTGTTAGGAAATCCTCTAGATTCTCAAAGGTGTTTGCTAGCTCCATTATTGAAAGCTCGGCTTGAGTAAAGACCATGTTTTTGATGGTATCTTTTTGAATTGATATTATCTGAGATTCCTTTGCATGGCCATACTGTACTTGTGCAATGTATATTCCTGGCTCTATCTTACCATTAAGCAAAATCTGAAAATCCCCATGCTTTGTAGTATAAGATCTGCTCTCTAGTATCTTATCATCTTGATCAAAGATATAAAATAAAACACTATCTCGGGAATTCATCGAATGTTTGTATATGGCACCATTAACAGTTAACAGGTTAGAATCATCATACGTTATATCCATGATTATCCGCGGATCATGGTCCAGAAAATTTTTGCTTGCATAGTCAAGTGCATCATAGATCTTTTCATGTCCAACATCAAAATTTCCATAAAGTATTGAGGCCTTTGATTCATGAATTAGTTTTTGATATTTTTTATACTCTAAAGAAGTTGATTTTATATCCAAGCTGCCGATAAGGGCATCCATTTTTGATATCTCCTCAAGATAAATCTGCTTTTTATTAAAAGTTGAAATATCTGACTGTTTGTAAATAGGAGTATAGTTGCGGATTTCAGGGTAAAACTGTTCAAAGTTATTCCATTCTCGTTCCAGGGCATCAATCATCTGTTGTGCATATTTGTAGTCGTTTGTTTCTAAGGCGTTTGTAATGTAAGACATATGATGTACAGTGTTTTTGATTTTAGGTTCAAATTCAGGCATGCTTTTGATTGTGTATGGGTCGTTTGCCTTTTTTTGCAGATAATCTAGTTTCTGTTTAATCTCGTTTTTATTTTCAAGATATCTATCAAATTCATCAAGATCTAATTTGAGCTTTAGATAGTTCTGACTTAGATTATACAAAATTGCCTTTGACTGTGCGTCGCTATCTAATGGATGCTGTATTTTTTGTATTTTTTTTACCATGTTTAGGTTTTTGATATTTTTATCTATGCGCATCAGATCTTCATGGTTGTCTTGTTTCTTGGCATACTCTTTGAGTGAAATGATTTTTTCTTCCCATTTTGATATTATATTATAATCTATTTTTCCTACTTGGTTATAGTATTTTGTTGCAATGTTTGTCATCTGAATAATTGATTTTACCTCAGACATCTCTTCTTTATAGTCAGACCATACGGATTTTATCTCAGGCATTATCAGTGTAAACACAGGAGAGTGAATGTTGTCATGAATTTTATAATTATAAGTAATTATTTTTTCCATTCTGTTGTTATCTGTCTGAAACGATATAATATCCTCAATGGATTCTGAATGCTGAATTTTTTGCTGTATAGGTTCCCAAATATCATGCAGATATTGTTTAGAGTCCAATATTGGATTATACCTTAACATTTCTGCAATTTTTTTGGTATGGTCAAGTACGTTGATTGCTGATTCCACATTTTGTATTCTGTCTTGATGTATGATAAGATCAGACATTGTTTTTGTTTGTAGCAACATATATCTGAGTTCCTGTAATGGTTTGCCAATCTGAGGGTGTGTTTTTTGTTTGTGAATTTTTTCTAGATGGTCAACAGAATTAATGATGTTCTTTACTGTATGTTCTTGCGACATTGATGTAGAATTCCAATTGTTTGCAATGTGTGTCATAATTTCATATTTGAGACCAGAGTTTAGATAATTGGTGTTTTTTAATATTTTTTCATAGTGTTCGTTGTTTGTTGCATTAGCTGCATCTATTGGGGCAATAGCTGCAACTGCAAGTAGTGTTATAATTATTACATATTTGGTAGAATTCATCTTGTGCTTTCAACAAATTAAAGAGAAACACTACTTAACGAATTACTACATAATACACCGAAATGATTATAACTTTACAAAACTTTGCATTTTTATTTCTAGCTAGTAACCAATTGCTTAAACTGCTCCAGCCTACACAGAAAGTCCTCCCTATAGTCTTCGGTTTTAACTACAAACTCTTGCATGGTATTTTTTTCAGATGACACCAGGATAACTGCCTGCTTTACACAAATCCCAGTTATGGTTTCATACATTATGGAGTAAGCTGCTGTCTGCAAATAATAGTCATATACCCACTCTTTTTCCTGCGATGATCTCTTTGTTTTGTAATCTATTATGGATAGTTTACCGTCATACTGGGCAATACAGTCAGCAGTGCCTGCCAGCTGTAATTTATCAGAGTATAGCTTTAACTCAACGCCGTGAATATTATCTATCCTGTTAAGATACGGGATAAACTGTCTATGATGCGCATACGATATCAGACGAAAATGTTCTCTTTTTTGTAACATGTTTAGATAGTTTTCATTTAGCTTGTGTGTTTCTTTTCCTATTATAGAAGACTCTCTAAATATGTAATTTGCAACTGGCTCTCCAATATCTGCCCTCCACTCATCAAGATGTAACTTTTCTTCTTTAGGTTTTGTCTTGGCAAGTATGGTAGTTACAGAGGTTAGCTTTTTGTTTTTTGGGCTAGTGTAATAATGATTTCTGTCATCCTCATACAGTGTGGCCTCTTGGAATTGCTGTTGTATATGGACAAAGTGTCTTGGTATTTTCAACAACTATACTAAAACCAATCACAAATATCTAGTAATCTCTTTTATTATTTGAAAATCAGTAGGGCCGTCTGAATACTCTCGGTATCTGTGTTTTTTATCTGCTACTTTTATCTGGGTAAGATCATCTGTAATCAGAAAGTTGCAGCACCTCTCAAAGAGGGCGCCACGATGATTTATTCATGGCAGCATTGCACTGTTGTAATTTTGTTAGGTTATTTATAAAACAACAAGAAAAGCTGTGATAATCGTCATAAAAATCTATAATGTAATTTGATCCCCATGTTTATAACATATATACCGATCCGGATCCTAATGAATTGTAAAAATACTTTAGATAGCAAGACA
>JAEFCZ010000024.1 GCA_016125975.1 Candidatus Nitrosopumilus sp. | reverse complement strand
CGTTGATCTTTTTCATTGTATATTGCATAATGTGAAAAATTTTTAAGATTAAAATCAGCATCAAGTTCGTCATTAATTCTAGATAAAACATTAAGATTGAATTTTGCAGTAATACCTTTTGAATCATTATATGCAGATTCAAGAATAGTTTTATCTTTTACAAGATCCAATCCAATCAAAAACAAATCACCTGGTTTCATTGTAGAGTAGACTTTCTCTAAAAATTTGTAACCATCAATTGGAGAGAAATTTCCAAAACTAGAACCTAAGAAAACAATAAGGTTTTTTTTATCATCATATGTTTTTAGAAATTCAAGTCCTCCTTCATAGGTATCAATTATGCCAGTTATTGTAAGATTTTTGTAATCATTTAGAAGTTCTTCAGAACTTTCTGCAAGAATTTCAGAAATATCAATTGGAACGTATTCAATAGTTTTTTGAGCATTCAATAAATCCAAAATCAATCTTGTTTTAACCGATGAGCCACTTCCTAATTCAACTAGTCTGAAATTTTCATCTAAAAATGAAGATAATTCAGATTGTAGTTTTTGTAAAATGGAAATTTCAGTACGAGTAGGATAATACTCCAATACAGAGCAAATTTTTTCAAATAGTTCAGAACCTTTTTTGTCATAAAAGAACTTGGGGTGTATAAATTTCAGATTTGTGCCTAAACTGGCAGATATTTCTTCAGCAAATGTTTTTTCAATTTTAGTAGCATGAGGTTTAAAATATTGTAATCTAGAATCAATAACAAATTTTTTGTATTCTTTGTTTTTCTGTAATGAATTATTCAAGTATTAAAATCTCTTTTAATGGACTTTTAAAAGCTTTCAGTCAATTTTTTACGCATAACTATATTTCTTGATATACTTCTAGATTCAATGATATCTATTGGACGACATTCTCAGAATAGAACATTTGAAAAAACATTTTACCAAAAAAGGAATGTTTGGAAAACAATCAGATATAGTAAGAGCAACTGATGATATTTCTTTTTCAGCTAAAAAAGGAGAAGTGTTTGTCTTAGCAGGAGAATCAGGTTCAGGCAAATCGACAATTGCAAAATTAATTCTAAGATCAATACAACCAGATTCAGGAAAAATATTTTTTGAAGATCAAAACATTGACAACAATCCTGAGAATTTGAAAAAAATTAGAATGGGATGTCAGATGATTCATCAAGATCCGTATGATTCGATAAACCCAAGGATGAAAATTGGAGACATAATATCAGAACCACTTGAAGTTCACAACATAGGTAATAAAGAAGAAAGGAAAAACAGAGTAATCGAAGTTTTACATGAAGTAAAATTAGAACCTGCTGAAGAAATTATTAAGAAATACCCACATATGTTATCAGGAGGACAAAGACAAAGAGTTGTTCTAGCAAGAGCTTTGTCATTAAAACCAAAAGTAATTTTGGCAGATGAGCCTGTTTCAATGTTAGATGTGTCAATTAGAGCTGAAGTACTTGAATTGATGCATGAATTACAAAAAAAATACAATATTTCATTTATCTATATCACTCACGATTTGGCAACAGCAAGATATTTTGGCCATAAGATAGGGATTTTGTATCTAGGAAAAATTGTAGAGATGGGACCTATTGATCAAGTTCTACTTAATCCAAAACACCCATACACACAGGCACTAATTGATGCAATATCTGAGCCAAACCCAGATAATTTACACAAAGAGAGAAAAATTAGAATTAATGAACCATCAGAAATTAGTATTCTTCAAGGATGTAGATTCAGAAATAGATGTCCTTACGTTATTGACAAATGTAAAACAGAACCCGAGTTAGAACAAATAGATACAGAGCATTTTTCAGCATGTCATGTTAAGATTGACTAAGTAGCTTTAACAGAAGGCATACGTTTGTCTTTGTAAGTAACAACGTGAGATACACCATTCTTTGGAAAAACACCATAGATCAGTTTTGCTTTTTGAACTACAGAATCTTTTAGAGAGACCATGATGAATTGACTTTCTTTTGCGCGTTCTTCCAAAATATTTGAAAGTTTTTCAGAGTTTGGAGCATCAAGATGAGCATCTACTTCATCAAACAAGTAAAATGGGGATGGTTTTAATTTTTGCAAAGCAAGTACAAATACAATTGCGGCTAGTGTTTTTTCACCACCACTAATTGATGTTGATTCTCTTTTTGGTTTATTTGGGAATTGAATCAAATAAGAAATTCCAGAATTAAAAATATCATCTTCATTTTGTAATTCTACCCAAGCATTTCCTCCAGTCATCTTATTGAAAATTAATTTAATTTCTTTGTCGACTTTGTCAAATGCATCTAAGAATGTTTGACGTTTATCTTTTTCAATATCTTCAATGAACTTTACAATGGAGTTTCTTTCTTCTTCAAGAGAATTCTTTCTAGTAGACATTGAACGATAACCATATGATACTTCAAGATAAGTTTCAGGAGCCTTAGCATTTAGTGCATTTAATGAAGTTAATTCAGCAGATAATCCTTGAACAATAGATTCTACATCAAATGTTTCCATGTCTTTATCAAATCCAAATGCAGAGAGGATTTGCTGTAATTTTACTTCATTTTCAACCAAATCACGCAAATCTCTATTCAAAGAATCAGATTGTCTTTCCAAGGTGTTAATTTGTTTAGTGAGTTCTCTGTCTTTTTCAGATAGTACTTTTAATTTGTCATCAAATTCTTTGAGTTGGCCAATAGAAGAACCAGATGTTTCAATTAGTTCTTGTTCTTTTTCTCTTAATTTTACAAGGACCTCATTTTTGGATTCTTTTTGAACTTCTAATTCATTAATTTTTGTTTGTAATTCTTCTTTTTCTGAATTCAATGAACGTTCTTCATCATGTAGACGATTGGATTGAGATTTCTCACGATTATCTTGAGTCTCCAATGTTGTTAGTTGAGAAGATTTCTCACGATATTCATTTGTAATAGTTGTATACAGTTTTTCAACTTCTGCTTTCTTTACATTAATTCTAGATAATTCATTTGCGATACGGGCTTGTTCTCCACTTGCATAATTATCTTCTACAATAGAAATACGTTCAGATAATGATTCAACATGAGATTCATTGGTAAGTACTTCAGATTCAATACTTTGATCACGTGAAGTCAAATCAGCAATTCTATCTGTGAGTTGTTTTTTCATATTCATTGTAGATTCAATTCGAGGGGTAAGAGTAGAATAATGTTCATTAGTTGAAGCAAGTGATTGTTCAGAGATTGAAAGTCTTTCAGAATTTGATTGGATAGAATCATCTAATTTTTTAATAGAATTCTTTTTCAATTGAAGATATTTCTTTACAGCATTAATTGATTGGAATAATCCATCAACATCATTACTCATAGAGATTAATTTTGTGAGTTTGGATATCTTTGAATTAATGTCAATAACAACAGTTCCACCTTTTGCCTCAAAGTATTCCCCATCTAGGGTAACTGCCTTGTAGCCAGATTGTGAAATATTGTATGCAGACTCCCTAGTTTTTGTAAGAACAATATTGCCAAATAGGAAGGTTTTGAGTTCAGAATAGGCAGGTTTACAGCGAACAAAGTCTGAAAGTACGCCTATTACACCAGATTCAGATGGTAGTTTTAATTTGAATTTAGGAATAGCATCCATAGGAATTATCTTTAGTTTTGGTAATTTTCTGGATCTAGCAAATTCTGCAATTCCAAGAAGAGTTGCAAAATCTTTTACAACTATAGCTTTAATCCAATCAGAGCTTACAGCCATTATAGAGCGTTCATATTGTTTATCCCAAGAAATCATTTCATAAACTAAACCTTCAATGCCAAGTTGTTCTGCATCTTCTTTTAATTTTGCAACAGTATAATCTTCATGCATGAATCCTTTGACAGTTTTAATTTTTGATTCGTAACGAGTTGCAGCTTTGTTTGATTTTTCAAGAATTTCATCCCACTCATCCATGTCAGAAACAATTTTGGATTTTTTGAGTTGTAGTTTTTTAATTCTAGATTTTAATTCAGTAATTGTTACGTTATGATTTTTAATCATAGATTCTAATTTAGATTTTGAAGAAGTTAATTCTTCAATTCCATGTTCAAGTCCTTGTAATTTTGCAGTGTTTGATTCAACTTTAATTTTTGATTCTTCTTTTTCATGTTGAAGTTTAGAGAGTTTTAATTTTGCATCATTTAGTTGAGTTGTTAATGTTCTAATTTTTTCATCAATTTCTGATTTTTTAGCAGCAGCTTCTGATTGTTCATCTAAAATTTTATTTCTTTGAGAATCAACGATTTCTAAATCAGAATTGATTTTATTTTTCTTAACATTAGTTTCTTCAATAGATTCTTTTATCTTTAAGATTTGAGTATCTATATCACTTCGAGCATTATCAACATCTTCAAGTTCTTTTTGTATGTCAGGTACTCTAGAATCGATTTGTTCAATTCTTTTCTTTGATGCAGAAATAGCACTATTATCAATTTCATATTGTTCCATAGCAGTGGAAATTTCTCTGTCAAGAGAAGATTTTGCTTGAGTATAATCATTAGCTTCAGCCATTAGTTTTGTTTTTTCAGTTTCCAAAGCTCCAATTTCAGCACGCAAAGCACTTCGTTCACTATCAAAAATAGTGATTTCATTGGTCAGTGAGTGTAAAGTGGATTCTTTTGATTCTTTTTGGCCAGATATGACCTTGAGTTTATTGGCAGCAGCAATTGCTTTGTACCTGTTTAATTCACGTTCAAGAATGTCATGTCGTAATTTCTGATTACGTTCTTCTTCAAGTTCATCAATTCGTTTCTTGATTTCACCCATTTTTGCAAGTGCAATCTCTAATCTTCTATCTGCTTCATCAAGTTGTTTTACAGATTCAGCCTTTTTTTCATCAAAATAAGATAATCCCATTAAATCTTCAATTGTTTTTCTCTTTTCTTCAGGTGTGAATTCAGAAATTCTTGTTACAGTACCTTGTTGGACAGCATTAAGTTGCCCCAATCCAGCATTTGCCATATCAAGCAAATCAAGAATGTGACTTCGGTTAGTTTTCTTTTTGTTTAGATAATAGGTATTTTCACCATTGGCATCCATCTCTCTAGTAATTTCAACGATATCTGAATCAACAGGAATTTTTCTATCAGAATTATCAAAGTGAACACTCGATCTTGCCATTTTTGGACCACGTCTATTTCCTTCAATATCATGAATTAACGATCGTAATTTATCAACCCTCATAACTTTGGGTTTATTTTCACCCATTGCAAAAATGATTGCATCTAAAATGTTACTTTTTCCAGAACCATTAGGACCTGAGATCGATACAAGTCCTGGTTCAAATTGGACAGTTGTATTCTTAAACCCAAAGGACTTGAAACCAAAGATCTCAACTTTTTTTACATGAACCAATAAGATTATTCTCTCAAATGGTGAGATAATCGATGCTTAACAAGTTTAGTTGACACTATTGCATAATTTTTCTTGTTTTACTATGAGATTTTTCGTAACGGTAAAGAGAAAATATTTTACAATAACCCTCTTGTGCCTACTTATAATTACCAAATAACAAGATTACAAGTATGACAAAATTAGGATTAATTCAAACTGTATCATATAGTACGGATCAAAAAGCTATTTCACAGGTTGCAAAAATTTTAAAAAAATTAGGCAGAAGTGAGACTGAGATTGTATGTTTGCCCGAACAATGGTTAAAAAATAATCATGTTTCAAACTGGGATTTGCAGTTTAAGGAATTCAAGGTAATTGCCAAAGATTTTGGGATGACCATAATTCCAGGTGCGTTTTATGAAACAATAAGAGGCAAGGCATCCATTGTATCACCAATTATTGGACCTAAAGGAGAATTCATAGGAAAACAAGAGAAAATACATCCATTTGACTATGAGCGAGATAATGTCAAGCCTGGAAAAGAGGCTAAAATTTTCAAAACTGCGTGCAAATTTGGCGTAATTATCTGCTATGACATGGTATTTCCCAAAGTAGCAAATACTCTAGCAAAAAAAGGAGTCCAAGTACTACTATCTCCAAGCAGGATTGTAAGAAGGGGCATAGACCCATGGAAGATGTATGTTCAAGTAAGAGCATTAGAGAATAGGATTCCGATTCTTGCAGCCAATGTAGAGAATCACAAATTTGGAGGTAATAGTTTGATAATAGACTTGAGTCAAAAAAACAAAGTAGTTACTACAAAAATCACCAAACTAAACGGAGAACAAAGTGCATCACATGAATTTGATCTGAAAAAATATGAAACAATAAGGAAGAATAGGTTTTCAGATTCTAATAAATTTCGGTGATTAGTCGCCTGCAACAAACTTTTCACAAGCAGTTTTTGCTTTAACATCAGATGTTTGTTCAATTGGATGTTTCATGAGATAAGCACTGGCAGGTTTAATTGGTCCGCCAACGCCTCTATCAAGTGCAATTTTTGCCAATCTAATTGCATCAATCACAATTCCAGCAGAATTTGCCTTATCATCTACTTCTAAACGAACTTCCATGTTGTAAGGAATGTTTGCCCATTGACGTCCTTCAATTCTCATAAACATGAGTTTTGTGTTACCTAAAAATGGGATAAAGTCAGAAGGACCAACATAGATTTGATCATCATCTAATCGTTCATCAAGTTGACTTTGAACACTTTCAGTTTTTGAAATTTTCTTTGAGACAAGTCTATCTTGTTCTTTCATATTTAGAAAATCAGTATTACCGCCAACATTGATCTGGTATGTTTTTTCAATTTTGGTTCCTCTATCATTACATAGTTTAGCTAATGTTCTATGAACAATAGTTGCACCAACTTGTCCTTTAATATCATCACCAATGCAAGGGATGTTTTTTTCAGCAAATTTCTTTGCCCAATTCTCATCAGATGCGATAAATGAAGGAATACAATTTACAAATGCAGTGTTTGTGTCAAGGCAAATTTGTGCCCAATATTCAGTTACTTTATCAGAGCCTACAGGCAAATAAGATACAATTATTTCAACGCCAGTGTCTTTGATTACTTTTTTTACTTCTTCAGTAATTTCTTCAACAGATTTTGGATTCTCTACAGGTTTGATTCTATTTTCTACCCATAATCCGACACCATCTAGAATTGGACTTTCGTAAATTTTAGCATCTGTTTTTGGTAATTCATCTTTTGGAATCCAATCAACCATGTTTGGAAATGCATAGATTGCTTCATGGAGAGGTTTTCCAACTTTATTTTCACCAACATCAAAACCACAAACAAAATCAATATCATGAATGCCATAACCAGCTAGTTTATCGTGAATGATTCCAGTAACTTCTTGATCAGGATTTTTTCTATAATACTCAATACCTTGAATTAAACCTGAGAAACAATTACCAATTCCTACTAATCCTACCTTGATTCTACCTGCCATTCGAAAATTGGTGTAATTGGGCGGGTTTAAAGTTTTCGTAGAGAAATTAAAAAAGTAACAAGATTAAGGCAGGATTTTATACTTGACGTCGACGATTATGATCATGTTAGAACCAGGCCGTCCTGTAAAAGATATAGAAATCAGTCCAAACATGCCAATAGAAAAAATCTTTGAAGAATTATCTCAATCAGGGGGATTCGAATCAGTAAATCTTTCAGATGGTTTAGGAATTCTAATAGAAATGATTTCAGATAAACAATGTCTCAAATTTGTCTCATTTGTAGGAGCTGTGGTTTCAACAGGTCTAAGAGGCATCATCAGAGATATGATCAAAAACAAATGGTTTGATGTAGCAATTACAACATGTGGTGCACTAGATCATGATATTGCAAGACATTTTTCACATTACAAAGAAGGATCATTTACAATGGATGATAGAGAGTTAGCAGACCAAGATATTCACAGATTAGGCAATGTTTTGGTGCCTATGGATAGTTACGGTCCACTAATCGAAGAAAAAATGCAGGCATTTTTAGAAGAAGAGTATCAAAACGGTACAAAAGAAATGACTACTGTAGAAATTTGTAAAATGATTGGAAAACATTTGGGAGAAGATTCATTTCTCTACTGGGCATACAAAAACAACGTAGATGTTGTGGTTCCAGGAATCATGGATGGTGCAGTTGGAAGTCAAATTTGGTTATTTACACAAAAACATAGTGATTTTAAATTAAACATGGCAGGAGATGCAAATTTGTTGTCAGGACATGTATTCAAAGCTGAAAGATCAGGAGCATTTATGATTGGAGGAGGGATTTCAAAGCACCATACATTATGGTGGAACCAATACAGAGAGGGATTAGATTATGCGTTATACATTACAACTGCACAAGAGTTTGATGGCAGTCTTAGTGGAGCATTAGTTAGAGAAGCAATTTCTTGGGGCAAAGTTACACAAAAAGCAAGACAAGCAACACTACATGCAGAAGTAACAACAATTTTGCCATTTATCTATGCAGCACTAGTATCAAAATTACAAAATTAGACAAACCTATTATCTAATAAAAGTAAAAAACAATCATGCTTCCAGAAATTAGAATTAAAGAGTTCAAACCACTTAACTTGGAAGGAGGGTATCTTATTGATGGATTTCCATCAGCAGGTTTTAGCAGTGCAATTGCAACAGAATCAATGGTGCATACATCAAAATTTGAATTAGCAGGTATTGTTGATTCAGATACATTTCCACCAATTAGCATAATCAAAGATGGAAAGCCAAATTATCCATCAAGAATTTTTGTAAATGATGAGTTGAAAGTTAGTGTGTTTCTGTCATATCTAACACTTGATCAATCATTACACAAAGTAACAGCTAAAACAATGCTCAAATGGGCACAAAAACACAAAATTGGATTAATTGTAAGCAGTATTGCAATAAAATCTCCTAACGGAGATGAAGATTTGATTGGAATTGGAAGTACTGATTCTGCACGAGAGAAAATTAGAAATGCAGGACTAAAAGTTTTAGAACATGGAACAGTTCCAGGAATTCCAGGTACATTGTTAAATGAAGCAAGTGTAACAGGACAAGATGTAGTTGTAATTATTTTTCATACAAATGGACAAGGTCCAGATTTTAAATCTAGTGCACAGTTATGTGTAGCAATGTCAAAATTAATTCCAGGGACATCATGTGATATTCCTGCTTTACAAAAAGAAGCTGAAAAAGCTGAGACAGTCATCAAAGAAGCAGAAGAGGAATCAAAACACATGAAAGATTCTATGTACATGTAAATTCTTTTGATTATGTTTATTTCATTTCAATGTAATAGAAATTTGAATTAGATGGAACAGTTTTTAGAATTTGCAATACTAGTCATAGTTATCTCAGCATCAGGAGTAATGGCTCCAGGGCCACTTTTTGCAGCAAACATATCATACGGATTAAGAGAAGGTGCAAAATCAGGCATCAAGATGGCTACAGGTCATGCAATAGTAGAGTTGCCTTTAGTAGTATTATTAGGAATTGGTGTTTTTTCTTTAGAAAGTTTTCCAGAATTTAGAACAACCATTGCTATTTTAGGGGCAATAACACTTTTCGTTTTTGCAGCATTACAAATTAGAACAGTTCTTAGAAAAAAAGAATTTTCAATTAAAAATCAAAAACAAGGCGCATTAATCACAGGGGTTTTGTTAAGTGGATTAAATCCATTTTTCATTATTTGGTGGTTAACCATCGGATTCAAATTAATTTCAGATGCCATGTTAATTTGGGCATTTTCAGGCATGTTAATCATGTTTGGATTGCACATATGGATGGATTTTGCATGGTTAGGAGCAATTTCATTTTTAGCATCAAAGAGTACAAAAATTCTTTCAAATAGGAATTATAAAATATTAATGATAGGATTAAGTGGAATGTTAGTTTATTTTGGAATTACGTTTTTACAAGAAATACAATATTAGCCACAATCAAGAATTTCTATTTTAGGTTCACAGTTATTATTAAACAAATCAATTTTTTCAACAATCATTTCACAGAATTCTGGATCAAGTGTTTTCTCATAAGAATTTATTTCATTTAAAATTAACATATGTTGTACACCACAAGAATAATTTGAAAGAAACATCATAAACACAGCAATTAAAATTCCACTTAAGATTATAATTGGGATTTTAAAATTATTCTTTTGAAATATCAATTTTCATGGTAGAGACATTACGTTGCTTACCATCTTGAGAAGTTAGTGAATCAGATGAGATTCTAACATCACTAATTACATACCCAACAGAGTTCATTCGTTTTACAATCATTTGGGATACATCAACAGCTTGTGTTATTCTTTTTCCTCTAGCCTTAATGGTTACAGTTGGTCTTGTTGAGAGTTGAGTTAGAGTTGCAGAAACATAAGTCATGATCGGTTTTGTTCCAACAAAGATCACATCACGTTCTTCTGCAGATTTAGAAGTTTTTGTTTCGCTAGAAGTGGTTTCAGGTTCCGGTGTTGGTTCAGGTTCCGGTGTTGGTTCAGGTTCCGGTGTTGGTTCAGGTTCCGGTG
>JAEFCZ010000010.1 GCA_016125975.1 Candidatus Nitrosopumilus sp. | reverse complement strand
GGTGTTGGTTCTACAGGCTCTGGTTCAGGCTCTGGTGTTGGTTCTACAGGCTCTGGTTCAGGCTCTGGTTCAGGCTCTGGGTCAGGTTGACTGACAACTTGCTCACCACCAACATAATTGATTGTGACATCACCAGAAGTAGGACCAAAGTTAAAATCAACAGTATAATCTCCAGCTAATTTCCATAAAGGACCACCAGCAACAATACTTTTTTCAAAAGAACCGTCAGATTTTACAGATATTTGTCCAATTCCTACAATATTGTTATCTGGGGATGTAATGATAAATGTAAGTCCATGTCCTGCTGTAGCATCATAATCTTCAATAGATCCAGATAGCTCAATAGTTCCACCGTTACCAATAATTTCAGAATCAACAGAAGCTGTAATGAAGGAATTTGCTGCAAAAGCAGAATTGTTTACACCATAAGATAGAATTGAAACGGATAACAATGCAAATGCTAGGATACTTGTTACTCTCATTTTCATTTTGATTCATGGGTTGTCAGTATTTATGTATTTGATGAAAGAAAAATTGACCTGATTATATTCAAATTATACCTTTTTTGACTAAGTATTGGATCGATTTTATAAATTCCTCTTGAGGGATCTCGTTATTTGCCCACCATCTTGCAGTATTTTTGATCCAATCAGGTATTTTTTGTTCCATTGAATTTATTTCAGAAGGATCAATAGAGATCACTCCAATTTCAATCAAATGTTCAAGTCCATCAATAAATTCATCATCAGTAATATTATCAGCAGACCACCAAAGGGCATTATTTTTAACCCAATCAGGAACATTTTCAGAAATTACATCAAATGAAAGATTTCCAATAATTCGTCCATCATAGAAGAGATGAACAAGATATGTTCCAGGTAAAGTATTTTGATTCACTGTAAAAATGGAACGATACCCTCCACTATTACTAAGGGATGCACTAAAGTTTTGTTTTGAATCATCAGGATTTGTAAGTTGAACATATAATGGAACTCCTCGGCTAGGGTTTCCAATACTTCCAGTCAAAATGATTTCTTTTGAAGAACTGTTTGTTGGAAGTAAAATTTTTTCTTGACTTAGTTTAGCAGGAATGTCATAAGATGATGATGAACTAGAATTCAACAAACTGAAAATATTTTCATTTCCAAACTCATCACGAGAATCATAATAGCGAACGTCAAGACTACCACCTGCGGTAGATATTATTTTTGAACCAGTTTTATCACAAATTTGAGAAGGCATTTTGAAAATTCCTGTAAAGATACCGGTACTAGGCCCTGTTTCAACAAGGGTGAACCCAGTAGATGCTAAACCACCATGCTCTACTCCGTCAACAGTACATCGTTTGTAACGAATGTCTTTGAGTTTTATCTCTAACAAAATTACTCCATTTTTTCCTACGGTATCAACATTCTCAGAGTTTGGATCATTAATCACTTGATAAATGTCAATAATATCACTTTTCAAATTAAGATCAGAGTCATGAAGAGTAATTGTTACGGGTTGACCAAATCGAAATGTTGTAGAAGTTGTAGAGATAATTCCTGAATGTGTTCCAGCATCAGATTTACTTGTTGTTACAGTTTCCACACCAACTGAATCTAAATCAGAATAAGATATTGCAATACCTTCTTCATCAATCAATCTATCAGTAATGATAATTTTTATTTCATCATCAATTGTTTGGATAGTTTGAATAAAAACAGGATCAATAATGTTTAGTTGATTTGTAACAGCATATTCAAAAGTACCTTCAAAAACAGATGAATTGTCTTGGGTCTCTTCTAATTCAAAACGATAAATAGAATTGTTTATACTGGTATTATTGTCTAATCCAAAAGAAAAAAAATCAAACACGATTGGTAGTTTATTTAATTCATCAGACACTATGATGGTATCAGAGGAACCAAAATCAATTATTAGAAAAACATTACCAGTTTTCGTCTTAATTTTTTCTATGTCATCATTATCAATCTGAATAAATCCTTGAGAAGATAACACATCATCAGATATCACAATCTGATCAGAATCACGAGTTCCAAATGCAAGTGCAAATGTTGTACTACTAAAATCAGATATTTCTAAATCATTTTCAAATGATCTTAAGTCATAATTAATCCAGTTTGTCCCATCAACATTAGATTCTGAAGAGTCTAGTAGAGAATTGGATAAGGAGGATGCAGAAATTCCCAAATTTATTGAAATCATAGAATATTTGCCGTTAGCAACACCTTTCGTTGTGTCAGATGTGTCTATCAGGAGAATATCAGAGTTTGAATCAGGAATAGTAGATTTAGCATCATCACCATCCAAGATAGTTCCAGATGAGGGATGAAATTCAATACTATGAGAGTGCTCCAAAGTAATGGGATTTCCAATCGTGATTGCAGGAATGAGTGCAGAATCTCTAAAAACATCAAGATCATCTCGGGCACCTGTGTTAAGATTTTGATCAGGATCAGTCAGTAATATAGGGTATTCAGTACCAGGTCTAAGTGAATCACCATTTCCAATTGTTAAAACAGGTTCTTCATCTAGAGATACAGAAGCTGTAGAGAATCCAGTAACTACTGAAATGGATTCTTGATTGTATGTAATTTGTCCAGTTTGTCCTCTAGGTGCATTATCTAAAATTCCAATTACAGATTGATTATCAAAGTCAAAACTTGTAAAAATTCCAGAGTTTGGTTCTTGTTCAACTAACGTAACTATTTTTGAGAAAGCATTTGGAACCGCATCGGATACGGATAAATCTGGTTGATCATTATTTGTTTTTAATTCCATAACATTTCCAAGGTTTAGAGATAATTTTCCATTATCTTCAAATCCTAAATTTGAAAGATGGTGAATGAGATTTACCAATCCTGCAGTTCCATTTGCATCATCATTTCCAGCGTTATCAAATGCTTGATAAAATGTACTTATTGGGGAATCGGTATTAAATGTCCAAGAATCTTCATCGGTTGGATCTTGATTTAATTGAATATCATTTATTGTTAAAAAGACTTCAGAATTTTCAGGATATAGATCTCTATCAATTTCTAATGTAATATTTTGAATTTCATCATAATCAAGGTATACTTGTTGTGAAGGACCGCCTGGATTGTATTGTATTGTTACATCATTAAAAGAGTAAAGTTGAATTAATGGCCATGCATCAATATCTAATCCAATTTGACCTACGGAAATATTAGAATTTGTGTTGATAGATTTTGCTTTTCGGACAACATTATTCAAATTTGTAGAATCAGTTTGAGAACCAGTACATGCATTAAACGAAGAATCTCCATTTGTAAAATCACTCAAGCCAGTAGAATGGGGAACTGCAATTCCATCAGTTTCAGAAAAAGAAGTTCCAAAAACAGAAGATGATGTGTCCCTACTACAAAAAACTCCAAAGTCTAATCCTTTTCCAGCTAAACCAACAGTAGCATCGGCAATTTTTGCCTTGTCAACATTTGCAAAATAGGCATACCAATTTCCATCGGTTGCTTGAACCATACGTAATGTCTTTCCATTAATAGTAACATCAGGCTCACCTTTCCCTTCATCAGTATCCGAAATATTGGAATCTCGGATAACAACCTCAATTACCATAGATCCTGCAAAACGATCCCCAAATTCTGAATTTTCTGCAGAGACAAACAGGTTAGGATTAGAAGCATCGGCATTCATTATTGGAATAAGCAGAATAGAGAAAAAACCTAACAAAAATAACCAATTTTTGTCCAATATTCAAAACAAAGTCTCTTTCCAAATAACGTTATCGTAGTATTTCTCCTTAGAAACTTGTAATATGTGATAGAAAATATTAGAAAATAAGAAAATGTTTGTTCAAAGAACCAAGGTTTTACAGATTTCACTTTTAGCTATTTTTTCAGCATTTGTAGTAGAATTAATTTTTGGGCTTGTTTCTAATAGTTTGGCACTAATCACAGATAGTATCCATGCATTATTGGATGGTGTAGTAACTCTTGTGTTACTTTTAGCTGCAAGAATGGCAATAAAACCCCCAGATGCTGAACATACCTATGGTCATGGAAAAATTGAATCATTAGGAGGATTAATTGGAGGAATAGCAATTTTTCTGATTGCATGTTTTTTTATCTACGAATCCATTAACAGAATTCAAAGTCCACCACCAACCATACTACCTGGAATGTTTGCAATAATTGGAGGACTGTACACAATAGGAATTGATATTTTTAGAATAGTTCTTTTAAGAAGATCTATTCAAAAAATAGGAGGGACAACTCTCAAAGCAGATTTTTACCACGCATTCATGGATCTTGGTTCAACTCTAGTTGCAATTATTGGAATTGTTTTGGTGTCTTATGGTTTGTATCATGGAGACTTTGTTGCAGCATTAATTTTAGGAGGATTGTTAGCTGTACTCAGTGTAAAATTAGTTTACAAAACAGCGCTTGATTTAACAGATATTATATCACCAGAACTTGTCAAAAATGTTAGAGATATTGCAACATCAACTCAAGGAGTTATCGGTGCAGATTCAATACTAATGAGACGTTCAGGAGATACAACTTTTGCAGATGTAACCATTTCACTAAGAGGTGATACCAGTTTTGATAAAGCTCATAAAATAAGTAGCAATGTAGAGAAAAATATCAAAAACAAAATCCCAAATGCATCAATCACAATCCATTTTGAGCCTAATTGGGAAGATGTTCCATTAGATGCAAAAATTCTAGATATTGCCAAAAGTGTAGAAGGGGTAAAAGGAGTACACAATGTCAGTACTCATAAAACCAAAGGAAAGACATTTTCTAATTTGCACGTAATGGTTGATAGAGAGAGAAATCTATCATCAGCTCACAAAATCTCAGAAATCATAGAACAAAAAATTCAAGATAACATTACTGAGATAGAACACGCCACAATTCACTTGGAACCATTTGTCACAGTTCCAGAAAATTTGAATCTAGAAGACAAGGAAACTGAGAGAGAAATAAAGATGATTTTAGAAAAATATCCTGAAATTAAAAAAATTGGAAGAATAGTATCACTGAACTTTGAAAATATACTTAAAATCGACATTGATTGTTCATTTGACAAGGAATTATCAATTGAAAAAGTTCATGATTTGACATCAAAGATAGAACACGTCATTAGAGCAGAAATCAAAAATGCAGTAATAACAATTCATCCAGAACCTAATTAAACCAAAATACTTGTTAGATACATCACAAGCATCCCTACAGCAAATCCAGATGCCACAGATGCACTAGAGAGGTTTTTGTCTCCTTCTTCTCGTAACCATTTCATCAACACAACAATCACTTGAAAGATAGCTCCTGCACCTATTGAAAGAAATATCACAGATGTAAATGGAGAATAAACAAACCCTCCTATCCAAGCACCAAAAATTGCAGGAGCCCCTGCAATCATTCCCATAGCAGCAAGTTTTCCAATCATTAATTTTCCTCTCGACATTGGAGCTGCAATTGCAATTCCTTCAGTAGTATTATGAAGAGCAAATCCAACAATCAAAAATGTACTAAATGCAATAGAACCCATGCCTACTGCAGCGCCAATTGCCAGCCCTTCACCAAAATTATGTAGTCCTATACCAATTGAAATCATCAAAGCTATAGCAACAGGTTTTGCAAGTTTTGAGGAATTTGCTCTTTCTACTAGTTTTTCTCCAGAATAATACAATCCCAAAAAGGACAAAACAATAACAGTTGCAACAAGTAATGCTCCATTAAAGCTTCCAGATAAACTTTCATCAGAAACTTCAATTGCTTCTTCTATAGAATCAAGAGCTAAGAAAAGTAATAATCCGGCAGTTAACGCCAAAAAGAAATGATATTTTGATTTGCTAATTCTTTTGATAAAAGGTAACCACAAAAGTCCAATCATCACTGGAATAATCCCCACATAGGTTCCAATAATCGCAAAAAATACTGCAAGGTCTAAAGTTGGTTGCAATGCGGGAGCAGCTGCTTCAATCTCTTTTTCAAATCTAGTTCCATCTTCAATTGTGATTCCAATTATGTATGGCTCTGCCTCATTCCATTCAAATGGAATTCTTACCAAAGCTGTTTCATATCTGTCCAAATATCTATCAGGTTCTACTGCAGCAGGTTGAATTCGGTCATTAACATCTGCCATTGCCACTTCAACTGGGATTGGTCCAGTGTTTCTAACTGTAACCCGTATTTCAGAATCTACAAAATCTACTTTTTCCATGGTAATTTCAGGTAATGGAATTCCTAAATCAAGTAAATCAGCACCAGGGCCGAAAATGTATGCCATCATAATAATGACAAAAACAAAAGGGATAATTCCACTTGCAATTACTTTGCCTTTAGAAGAATTATCACTAAGTTCCATATTCTATTTCCTGTTCATCATTTGTTGGTTTGTCATTTACAAGGAATATTCCAACCCAGCCTTTTTCTGAAAATTCTACTTTATGGGCATGGAACAGATATTTCCCAGGATAGTCATACTCAAATTCCATTATTCCACGCTCAGTTTGAGATAGAGTAATCATATCTGTGTAAAATGAAGGTACCAAGTCAGTTCCTGTTGGATAATATTTGTAGAGATTTCCATGTAGATGGAGGTTGTTTATTGGATCAAATTCAACCATGTTCACAACATAAACACGGACTAATTCATCAGTATTAATCTGAATTGGATGATGTTGATAATAAAATGGAATCGTGTTTGCAGCATAGAAATTATTTTCTCCATCAAAGTCCATATCCAAACCGTTCAACACCATAACCATTTCATCAGCTGGTGGGCGTTCTTCTTTTGGATCAACTATGAAAACACCATACAGACCACGTACAATATGTTCTTCAAGGGGCATAACATGACAGTGGTATGGATGAACACCTACAGGACCAGCTTCAAATTCATAAACAAACTGTCCTCCATTTCCACCTACAGGTTCAAAGACTCCATCCATTCCTGCAGGATGAATTCCATGAAAATGCATTGTATGTTCTTTTTCACCATTGTTGATGAACTTGATTCGCACAATATCTCCTTCAGTTGCCCTAATTGTTGGTCCAGGAACTGTTCCATTAAATGTCCATACATTGAAAAATATTCCAGGAGATACCTCCATTATTTCATCATCATTAGCAATAATTGTAAATTCACGTACGGTCGTTCCATCAGACAATTGTAAAACACGACCATAATTGAAGTCACGTAAATATTCCATTGGATCAAATTCCACGGTTGCACTAGTGTATAATGGATCTAATACTTCACCAGTTGTTTTTACCACAGCACCACTATGAGTAACAAATGTTTTCGGTTCTGATTGAGCTTCAGAAATTGCAGGAAAAACTGCAATAACTGAAAGTATAGCAGTTATCGAAAAAAGTAAGATCATAGCATTTGAACGAGTTATTCTCAATAAACCAAAACGGTAAATTCTTTATTTAAAGTTAACCTGAGCTAACTTTTTTAGCCTAATCTAACTTTGTTAAATAGGGCTAAATTCAAAAATTAGAAAAAATTAGGTTTAAAATAAAGAAAAAAAGAATCCAAATTATGCAAAAAGCTGGAATTATTCTAGTTGTTTCAGGGGCACTAATTGTAATTGGATTAATTTTGCTAGCAGTTGGAAATCAAGTAATTCTGGAAGGTGTTTTTCAAGGCAATGGAAAGATTAGTTCAAGCCAAGATCTGATCATCTCAGGGGATTTTAATTCAGATGAATTATCAATAGGTATTTTTGCAGTACAAGTAATGGAGTTCAAAGAAAATACAGTTTTAGCCAAAGTGCTAGATCCGTTTGATAATGAAATAGCATCTAAAAATGTGGATGAGGAAACTATTGAAGAAGAATTTGATATTGTTGATGCAGGAGAGTACAAACTAATTATTCAAACTGAATCTAGTGAAGAGATTCAAGTGTTTGGTGCAATAGGTCCTCTCCCAGATGCAGGAAAGAAATCGCTTAGTTTCATTTCAGCATATATTTTGATAATTGGTATGGTTGGTTTGATAGGTTCTGGAATTTACAGAATTAAAAGTAGAAAAAAATCAATTTAGATAGCTATCCATTTTTTCAAGACTGCTAATTGTTTCATCAAAATTTTCACCACTTTCTACAATACTAGTAAGTTTTTCAGAATTTGCAGAAAGCCTAGTTTCACCATCAGTATTCTTGATGATAAATTCGTGCTCTATCAAATAAGATAGTCTTTCTAGAACTTCAGATTCAGGAATAGAAGATTGTTTGGATAAGAAAGAACATGTTTTTTCACCATCTTCTAGTTCTGCCAAAATTGAAGAAGTCACTGGATCAAACATACAATCTACAACTTTTTCGCGATCAAAAGTTTCAGTCATTTCAATAAAAATGACATCATAGAAAGTTATAACTTTTCAAGAATCCAATAAGATAATTAAGAAAAAATCCATACCAAATTATGCAAAAACTATGTGAAAATGATCCATCAGGTAAAGGAGAACACTGTTTTTGTATAGATATTGATGCCCAGCGAGGAGTCAAAAAGTGCTGTCAATGCAACCGATGGAACGTACAAGGAAATGATTGGACAGATGATGAGGACTTTAGATAATTAATGCCCATAATCAAAAATTTGATGCAGAAAATATTGAAAAATCCTCAAAATAGTGCCTAGCATGGTTTTTATCGGGGTTTCTTTGAATTTTGGAATACTTGAGCACTCAAGAATATAGACACATTGTTAGGATTGTGGGTAATGATATCCCAGGAGAGAGAAAAATGCTCGTTGGGTTGACCCAGATTAAGGGTATCGGATACAATTTTGCTACAGCAATTCTTGATACATTAAAAATCGATTCAAATTCCAACATAGGTCATCTTACTGATGAAAATGTTCAAGCAATTGAAAAGTTAATTACAAATCCAGTTGAAAGTAATTTTCCAACATGGTTCCTTAACAGAAGAAAAGACATTGAAACTGGTTCTGATTTACATTTGCTAACATCAGACATTCCATTTACATTAAGAAACGATATTGAACGAGAAAGAATTACTGCAAGTTGGAGAGGTTATCGTCATCTTAGTGGACTCAAAGTAAGAGGACAAAGAACAAGAACATCTGGCAGAAAAGGTGGAGCAGTTGGTGTTGCAAAAGGTGGCTTGGCAGCTCCTGTAAAGAAATCATCTTCAGATGCCCCAGCAGCCGCAGCTCCAGCAGCAGATGCAGCCGCAGCTCCAGCAGCAGATGCAGCTCCAGCGGAGAAAAAAGAATAGGTGTATGAAATGGGAGATCCAAAATACCCACGTAGAGTTTGGAGAAAACCAAAGAGACCTCTTAATTATGAATTAAAAATGGAAGAGTTGCAAACTCTTGGAACATTTGGATTAAGAACTAAAAGAGAATTATGGAAAGCACACACAGAATTATCACGTGTTAGACAACAAGCTAGATCATTGCTTTCATTAAGACAAGAAGTTAGAGCAGAAAAAGAACCAGTTCTGATGAACTCTCTTGCAAGAATTGGATTAGTAAGTAATGATGCAACATTAGATGATGTACTCAACCTAAATGCAACTGATTTACTTTCAAGAAGATTACAAACTATTGTTACAAAAAAGTTAGGATTCAAAACACCATATCAAGCAAGACAAGCAGTTATTCACGGCCACATAATGATTGGGGATAGAAAAGTAGACATTCCATCATATACAGTTACAGTAGAAGAAGAAGACAGTATTCATTTTGCTCCAGAATCAAAGATTCCAGCAATGTTAGAAAAGACAAAAACTGAGGCTCCTGCTGAAGAAACAAAAGATGAAAGTTCTTCAACAGAAGAATAGAATAATTAGGCTTATCAGTAAATAACCTCCAATTATCAGGTAGAATAGTTATGTGTTCAATTATCGGTTACTATGGAAAAGGTATTGCAGCACCCATTATCGTAAAGGGATTAAAGCGAATGGAGTATCGAGGATATGATAGTGTTGGTGTCGCAACAGAATCTGAAAACCAAATTGAATTGAAAAAAGGAACTGGTAAAGTACAAGAAGTAAATTCAAAAATACAATTAGAGGCATTGCCAGGTAAAGTCGGCATTGGTCATACTAGATGGGCAACTCATGGAAAAGTAACAGATGTAAATGCCCATCCACATCCAAGTAACTCAGGGAAAATTGCGATTGTACATAATGGAATCATAGAAAATTTTGAAGAGTTAAAAAAACAATTAGAAAATGGTGGGTATGCCTTCAAAAGTGAAACAGATAGTGAAATTATTGCAAATTTACTCCAGAAAAATTATGAGCAAACAAATGATGTAAAAGAAACAATTCTAAAAACAGTTTCACAACTAAAAGGTCACTATGCATTTGTAGCTATGTTTGAAGATGGACAATTAGCGGCTGCAAGATTTCATGAACCGTTAATTATTGGAGTTGGAGAAGATGATTTCTTTTTGTCAAGTGATGTTTTAGGATTTATTGAATTTACAGATGATGCAATTTACATGGAAAATGGAACTTTTGTAATATTAGACAAAAATAAATTTCAGATTTTAGATTTTAATGGTGAACATGTAAAATATGGAATCACAAAAGTTTCAAAAGAATTTGGAGATGCATACAAAGGAGATTATGCACATTTTACATTAAAAGAAATTTATGAACAACCTGAAACAATTTTGAAAGCAGGAGAAAAAACAATTAGTGGTATTGAGAAAGCATCAGATTACATAAGACATGCAAAAAATACCTACATTACAGGCAGTGGAACAAGTTATAATTCAGCACTTATTGCAAAGCAAATTTTGTCCAAATATGTAAAAATCAAGGCTGAACCAATTATGTCCAGTGAACTCCAATTTGCTCCAAATGCTATTGAAGAAAATTCCATTTTAATTGCAATATCTCAAAGTGGAGAAAGTGCAGATGTTTTAGATGCAGTAAAAATTGCAAAAAATGTAAATTGTAAGATTATTGCAATTGTCAACCTATTAACATCTTCACTTGCTCGTGAAGCAGATGTCGTAATTGGATTAAATTGTGGACCAGAAATCGGAGTGGTTGCAACAAAAAGTTTTACATCACAACTTGTAATTCTATACAAAATTGTACAAAAATTAAGTAATAATGAGATAACAATTAATTTTGAAGATTTCTCAAAGTCAATTTTAAAAACATTAGACAATATGACTAATATTCAAGATATTGCAAAAAAGTTGAAAGATGTTTCAGATATTTACATTCTAGGACGTGGAATTAATTTTCCAATTGCAACTGAATCAGCATTAAAACTAAAAGAATTGACATACATTCATGCAGAAGGAATTGCAGGAGGAGAATTAAAACATGGTCCACTTGCTTTAATGGATTCCAATGTATTTGTAATAATTCTTAATCCAAGTGATTCAACCTATTCAGACACTCTCACTAGTGCAAGAGAAATCAAAGCACGTGGTGCAAAAATCATTGGAGTTTCAGATGTAAAAAGTGATGTTTATGATTATTGGATTGAAATGCCAAAAATTAGTGAAGTATTGTATCCAGTTTCAGAGATAATTCCAATTCAATTATTATCTTATTATGCAGCACTTGAAAAAGATACAGATCCTGACTATCCAAGAAATCTTGCAAAATCAGTTACAGTCAAGTAAACAATCTTTGGTATTCTTTTTCAGCTAAATCTAAAAATTTTTCAGAATTATTTCCAGTTTTTAACATTGAAGAAATAATGCTGCCACCAGCTCCAACACCTTCTTTTGCAAATCCTTCAGAAAATGCCTTTAGACCAGAGAATTTGGAATTTTTCATGCCTGGATCTACAGAGAGAATAGGAATATCGGCAATGTCATGAACAAGATCCTTGAAGTTTGCACTTTTGTCATTTGTAATATAAGATGTAGTTCCAATTGCAGTATTTTCTTCATTAAATCCAATTTTTGATGCAAATGCTAAAACTGCAGCCATCTGTGTTCCACCTGCCAACATCACTTTAGATACACTAGAAGCAGAACTTAACATTCCTGCAACAAAAGGAATCATAGGATCGCCAATTTTTGCAACAATGCTATACGGATGATCAGAATCAATTCTTTCAAGTGCAGAAGCAGCAATTTGATTTTTTAATTCAACAGGGTTATTGGGAATGCTTGAGCTAACCTTAGCATCATAATCTAATGCCTTTAACAAAGCTAAAGCAGTAGTTGTTCCTCCAGGAATACACTCACCAATGATTAAACAATCAGTTAATGATGCCAGACTTCTTCCAAGAATTTGTCCATATTCAACTGCATGAGATACAATAGTGTCAGTCATAGCATTTTGAATTGAAATATTTTTTCCAAAAGGTAGACCAGATTCAATAAAAGGTAATTGAGGAATGATTTTACTTCCAGCATTA
Organism: Candidatus Nitrosopumilus sp.; assembly: GCA_016125975.1. Taxonomy (GTDB): domain Archaea; phylum Thermoproteota; class Nitrososphaeria; order Nitrososphaerales; family Nitrosopumilaceae; genus Nitrosopumilus. Next base: position 20,565 of record JAEFCZ010000010.1, on the reverse strand, counting down.
ATTGTTAAATGAGAAATACTTGCAGATTCTAGAGCAGTTTTAGTTAATAATCCGGGAGTAGGTTTTCCATCAGGAGTCATGGGAATTTTATCTATAGTTTTACAATATCCATAATGAAGATATTCTGCATCAGCTGGAGGAGTAAATTGAATGGAATCTTTATCAGCGCCAGCAAAAGTTATTCCAGGAATTTCAGATGTTTCAGTGTATGAAATAACAAATGAAAATAGAAATTTACCAGGTTTTACAGAATCAATGAAACTTTGAGCAAGATCGATATTTCCAGATAATTCAAAATCTTCCAACAAATCACTAACCCATCATATCAAGAAATTGTTGTTCAGTTCTTTTTTGCATTACCATGTTTGTAATTTTTTCTTGTCCTATTGTAGATGTCTCTGTATGACCATAATTGTGCCCAGGATATAGCACCAAATTATCATCTAACGAATAAAGAATATCAAATAGACTATGATAGAGTTCCTTTGCACTACCACCAGGAAGATCAATACGACCGCAATTTCCAACAAACAAAGTGTCACCTGAAAAAATTTTCCCATCACCTATCAGACAAATACTATCCTTAGAATGACCCGGAGTATGAAGAACTTTTAGTTTTGAATTGCCAAATTCAATTACATCCCCATCTTTTACAGAAATGTCATGTTTTAATTCTGAATTTTCATGTTGAATTATTGGAACTTTAGTAGATTCCACCATTGCTTCATTACCAAGAGTATGATCAAAATGATGGTGTGTATTTACAATATATTTTATTTTTAGATTATTTTCTTTAATTTTCATTTCTAATTCAATCAAATCCCAAGATGGATCAATTATGATAGACTCGCTTGTATCTTCATCCTCGATAATGTAAGAAAAATTTTGCATGTTTCCAACTTGGATTTGGTGAACTATCATAGTATTCCCTCCTCTGCCTCAGGAGGTATTCCAATTTTTTCGGCAAACAATTCACCTGCCAAATCTTTTCTTTTTGGAATTCCTTGTTTCATTTTATGAAATGTTACAGTCATATCACATTTTGTGAAAATATTTGCAGTTTCTCCTGTTTGGGGATCTAATCCAGATGGGACATCAACTGCAAATTTGTAACAATCAGTTTGGTTGATGTAGTTAATTGCTGATGCATATGGTTCTCTAATTTTACCAGAAATACCAGTTCCTAGAATTCCATCAATAATGACATCAGGTTTAAAGTCAAAATCAGTAGAACCACCAATCATTAATTTTACAGAGGGCATTTTCTCCAAAATAGACCAATTCCAATTGCTTTCTTCGGTTTTGATATTTTCAGGATTTCCAAGAAGCACAACAGTGACTTTGGCTTTGTATCCTGCAAGATGTCTAGCCATCACTAATCCATCACCGCCATTATTTCCCAGTCCTACAAAAATCAAAATGTTTCTTGACTCTACGTTTCCAAGTTTTTCAACTAATTTTTTTACAGCAGCAGCCCCAGCATTTTCCATCATGAATTTTTTTAAAAATCCCATATCATGACCTTTATTTTCAATATTGTACATTTCTTCAACTGTTATTTCCATAATGTACGTGAAAATCATATCCAAAATAAGAGCTTTGAAAGTACGAATTATGGCTAAAATGGGCTAAATTCTTCTAATTCCAATAATTACACTTGCTGGAATACCAACATACATACTAAGATTCAACATGATTACTCCAATTCCAATTCCTAATACTTCTGATTCAGATTCTGCAAATTGCATAATGGATAGTGTTGATAACATTGGAGTTATTGCTACTTTTACCATCTCTTTGAAAACAGGGTTTTCTCTTTCATAGTCTGCAATTACTGGTGAAAATGAATAGTATACATCATTGAAATGTTTCATGAAATTAGTTCCTGATTCTGTTTGTAATAGTTGATTATCTCTTAGTTCTCGTAGTTGTTGTACTTGTGGGGCAAGTTCAGAACCAAAAGTGGCTGTTGCAATTAAACAACCACCACCATTATCTGAAACTGTAGAATCTGTAATTGTTTGAGCAGGAATTATTCTATAGATGACTCCTTCACTTAATGACACCACGTATAGAAATCCATCAGGACCTCTTTCAATATCAGTTACACATCCAAATCCAGTACCAATTATAATTTCATCCAAAGACTCATCTTTGTTTACTACATTATCTTGAAGAAATGAATTAGTAAATTCAAAACCATCACGATTTTCATTTAATTCAAATTTGTAAAGATTTCCTGTATTACAATCGCCTACAAAAAGAGAGTCATCATAATTATCAATTTCTTGGAATTTTGCAAAATCTAATCCAGTTGGCGCAATAGATTTTTCCCAAGAGAATTTTGGATCATCATAAACATAATCCTCATATCCTGGAAGACTAGCAAGTTCAGATTCAGTTGCAGGGCCCATAATGACTATCCAGCCACTGTTAAATTTCTCTGGAATCAAATTAATTTCATCAAAATCATCATCTCCATTTTCAGTAGCCCACAAATTTCCTGTAACAGGATCTATTGCCAAGCCAAAACTATTTCGTATACCCATAGCAAAATAGGGATTTTCTCCTTCTAATTGCAAAATTACTCCATTATCTTTCAAATCAAGATCATCACCTTCTAACCAGTCTAGGGGTTTGTTTTGAAGAAGACCATAACCTAAGGTATCACCAATTACTGCATAGACTTGATTATCTAATCCTACAACCATTGCACCACCATTATGAGAAATATTTGATGGTAGTTCTTTGAGTAATTCTGGATTTATCAAAGAATCTCCAGTCCATTCATATTTGTAAATTCTATTTCCTAAAGATTCTCCTCCATCTTCATTTGCTTCTGTATAATAGAGATACACTGTTGACCCAACGCTAGTTATTCCCAACATTCCTTTTTCTCCAGCGGAATCAACATTTACATCAAGAACAGGTTTTTCTTGTAAAACCCCATCTTGAATTAAACGAACTATTCCATCACTTTTTTGTAAAATTAGAATATCATCTTCAACAAAGGTCATGGTAGTAATCATACAACATAGTCCTGAAACGTATTTTTCAACAACTAAATCTTGTACGTTAAGTGATGGCTCTGCAAATGTTTCACCAAGTGTAACCGTACCAAGGAATACCAATACTAGAAGGAAAAAAACGAACTTCATAGATGTTAGAAATTTGAATACCTAATTAAAGAATCATTGATTTTGAGGCTAAAAGTACACTTTTAACAATACAAATTATGGTAATCCTAAGAGTTTAGAAAACGGCTTTAACCGGGTTATTACAAACACCACACATGACACTAAAAAATGTGAAACCATCATTAAATAAAATTTCAAAAGTTTTGGGAGAGGTTCAAGATTCAAGAGAATTTTTGTTAAAAAACACTAGAGAAATAATTGTTCTTTGTAGTAGATCAATAATTGCAGTTCATAAAAATGACATAAAGACAGGAAAGAATAATCTGAAAAAAGCAGACACATTATTAAAAAAATACAAGAAAAAAGCAACAGGAGATCTTAGAAGATACATAATTACTCCAGAACAAGAATTTGTAGAGGCTGCATGTCTAATTGCAGTTGTAGAGAAAAAAGATATTCCATCAGACAAAAAATTATCAGTTATGCCAGAATCATATGTTTTAGGATTACTAGATTGTATTGGAGAATTAAAGAGAATGGTATTTGATAAGATTAGAGTGGGTGAAATTGAAGAGGCTACAAGAATTTTTGAAGTAATGGAGAACTTGTATCTTCAACTGTATACGTTTTCAATGTACGATAAAGTAGTAAAAGAAGCTAGAAGAAAAATCGACGTAAATAGAATTTTAGTTGATGATGTAAGATCTGCAATTACTGAAGAAAAGAGAAGAACTGAATTAATCAAGACATTAAAAAAACTAGAGAAATAATTTTCAAAGTTTGTGTGCGGGCGATGGGATTTGAACCCACGAACTCCTGAGAGACTAGCCCCTCAAGCTAGCGCCTTTGGCCAGGCTGGGCGACGCCCGCAAAGAAATTTCCATGTATGGTTTTTATAATCCTTGATTACTTTTTCGTTCGTATGTTAATTCCTGTTAGATGTTTTACGTGTGGAAATCTAATTGCTGACAAATATGATGATTATCAAAATAAAATCAAAGCTGGAGAAGATCCAGAGAAAACTCTAGATTCTATTGGAATCGAGAGATATTGTTGTAGAAGGATGTTACTAACTACTGTTGAAACAATTCAACAAGTAATTCCATTCTATGAAGCAATTCAGAGAAGAAAACAAGAAGTTCAATCTGAGTTAGAATAACTTGGCCAAGATCACTTCAATTGAAGGACGTATTCTATACAATAGTAGAGGAAGTAAAACAATAGAAGTAGATGTTGAATCTGATGGTAAATTCTTAGGAAGAGTTTGTGCACCATCAGGTGCAAGTGTTGGAAAATATGAGGCAGTAAGTTTCCGTAATGGTAAGCCTGAAGAAAGTCTTCAAATTTTAAATGAAAACTCTCAAAAATTTATTGGGTTAGAATCATCGGATCTGAAAGGAATTCATGATGCTCTGAAAAGTTTTGATAATTCTTCAAATTATTCAGGAATTGGAGGGGCACTTGCTTTTGCAGTAACAATTGCATCCATGGAATCGGCATCAAAAGCACTAGATCAACCACTATTTAGAACACTGTCAAGTGAATCATCATTCAGATTTCCATTTCCTTTGGGAAACATCTTAGGGGGTGGAGCTCATGCAGGACCAGGAACACCAGACATTCAAGAAATTCTGATTTGTGCAACAGGTGCAAAGAGTATAGAAGAAGCAATTGAGACTAACTTGTCAGTACATAAAGAATTACGTAGTGTTTTAGAAAAAGAAGATCCTAATTTTACAAATGGAAGAGGAGATGAAGGAGGATGGGCACCAAAGTTAGAAAATCAAAAAGCATTAGAAGTTTCTGCAAAGGCTTGTGAAAACTTGGGATTTACTTTAGGAAAAGAAGTATCATTAGGAGTTGACTTTGCATCATCAACACAATGGAATGAAGAAAAATCAAAGTATGTTTATGATAGAGCAGGATTCGAAAATACAACATCTGAGCAAATTGATTTTGCAGCAGATATTATTGAAAAATTCAAATTAATTTATGCAGAAGATGCAGTACATGAAGAAGCATTTGAAGACATGTCAGAGTTGACAGCTAAATTCCCAAATACACTAATTACCGGAGATGATTTGACAGTAACAAACAAAGACATTCTCTCAAAAGCAATTGATAAAAAATCATGTAATGCTGCAATATTGAAAGTCAATCAAGCAGGAAGTCTTTTTGATGCATTTGAATTTGCAGATCTAGCAAATCAAAATAACATCAGATTAATCACATCACACAGATCAGGCGAATCTACGGATTCACAAATTTCTCATATTGGTCTTGCAACAAAGTCAAAAATGCTCAAAGTGGGCGTTGTAGGAGGAGAAAGAGTGGCAAAATTAAATGAATTATTACGCCTATCAGAGCATGATTTAATACGCGGTATGGCAGAGATTTAAAATCGCTATGAGCCAACAAGCAGAAACAACAAACATCAAGAAGAAGATCCTATCTACAGGAATTAGGGTAGGTACTCAAGTTAAGACAAAATTCATGAGACCATTCATCACTAAAGCCAGTCCAGAAGGACTCTATATGCTTGATTTAGACATCACATTAGATAAAATTAAGACTGCAGCCAAATTCATTAATAGATTGGGAGTGGAAAATCTCATTGTATGCTCAGGTAGACAATATGCAGAAACACCAATTGAGAAATTCTGTGAAACATTAGGCTCAAAGAAATTACTAGGTAGATTCATGCCAGGAACGTTAACAAACCCGTCATTACCATATTACATCGAACCAAAATTAGTATTGATTTCAGATCCTCAAGTTGATGAACAAGCAATCACCGAAGCAACCAATGCAGGTATTCCTGTTATCGGAATTGCAAACACAGATAACATAACATCAAATCTTGATGTGATTATACCAGCAAACAACAGGGGAAGAAAAGCATTAGCTACAGTTTACTGGTTATTGGTACGTCAAATCCTCATTGAAAAAGGAGAATTGAAAGAAGAAGACACAATGAAAATTGAAATTGATGATTTTGAAACAAAGATTACCGAAGAGGAAATCTAATAAATAAATCAAAATCCTAAAGTGTTTACTTGAAATCTAAAGCATCTGCTCCAGGAAAAGTTATTCTTTTTGGAGAACATTTTGTGGTATATGGAGTAAAAGCAATTCTTTGTGCAATTAATAAAAGAATTACAGTTACTGCTGAAAAAAATAATGAGAAAAAAATTTCAATTAAATCCAACATAGGTGATCTTGAACTAGAACCAAACAAACCAATTTCAGATATTAATTCTCCACTAAAACCATTTTATTATTTGGCAAATAAAATAATCCAAAATAAAAATTCAGGAATTAAAATAAATGTTGAATCAGAAATCCCATTAGGAGTAGGTTTAGGTTCATCATCTGCATGTTGTGTGGCAGGGGCAGCTGCAATTTCAAAATTATTTGAAAATATTTCAAAAGATGAAATCCTAAAACTGGCAATTGAAGCTGAGAGAACAATTTTTCAAAACACATCAGGAGCTGATTGTACCGTTTGTACTTATGGAGGTTTGATGGAATATGATAAGAAAAATGGATTCTCCAAGATAGAATCTGAGCCTAATTTTCATCTAGTTATTGCAAATTCAAATATAGAGCATTCAACAAAAAATGTTGTTTCAGAAGTAAGAAAATTTAAAGAAAAAAATGAGAAAGAATTTTCAAAATTATGTGAAGATGAATCAGATCTTATTGAAAACGTTTTAGAATTGTTAAAAGAAAATAATGTCAAAGATATAGGTCAAAAAATTATTCAAAATCAAGAATACCTAGAAACAATTGGGATTTCAAATGAAAAACTAAGAGATATGATTCAAATTGGACAAAATTCATCATTTGGAGCAAAAATTACAGGTGCAGGGGGAGGCGGATGCATTTTTTCACTTACAGATGAATCAAATTTAAAAAACACCATCAAAGAGTTCAAAGATAAAAATTATGAATGTTTTTCTGTAAAAATCGATTTCAAAGGACTGGATACTTTTTAATTATATAGATAGTTTAGAACAATATGATTCTCATAAAATTAGGCGGTTCAATTATTACAAATAAAGAAAAACCACTATCAGCAAGAAGAAAAACAATTGATAATCTTACAAAGAGTCTAAAAAAGATCAAAGAGCCAATAGTAATAATTCACGGAGGAGGTTCATATGGACATTATTGGTCTGTCAAATATGATATGCATACTAAAGAAAGAAAGTATGATTTGAGAGGAGTTGCAATTGTAAAAAACTCCATGATAGAACTAAATAAAATAATTTTAGATTCATTTCTAAAAAATAGATTAAATCCATATTGTCTTCCACCAACGGATTTCATGACAAGAAATAAACCGATAACAAAAAAGGTAAAAGAAGTTGAAAAAATTTCAAAATCAGGCTTGATTCCAGTCACTTTTGGGGATGCATTATGGTATGGACAAAATAAGACGTTCATTTTATCAGGAGATAAAATAATGACACATTTTGCAAAAATTCTAAAACCTAAGCTTTGTATTTTCGCTTTAAATGAAGATGGAGTATACTCTGATCTAAAATCTAAAAAATTAATTCATGAGTTAAAAGGAGAGCGTCCATCAATTTCTGAAAATAAAATGGATGTAACTGGTGGAATGACTAGAAAAATAGAAGAGGCATCAAAAATTGCAAAAATGGGAATGAATGTATTTTTTGTTAACGGAAACAAACCTGAAAGAATCGTGAAAGCGGTTAAAAATAGGAAATTTGAGGGGACAGTGTTTAGAGGAAAATAATGACTGAAGAATTTGTTATCTTAGTTGATGAAAATGACAACCCAATTGGAAAAGAAGAAAAAGTAAAGTGTCATCTACCTAATGGAAAACTTCACAGAGCATTTACTGCGTTGTTGTTTGATGAAAGTGGAAGACTGGTTTTAACAAGAAGAGCAAAAGAAAAAATGTTATGGCCAGGAGATTGGGATGGTACATTTGCAAGTCATCCTAGAGAATCAGAAACGTATGCTTCATCAGGAGAAAGAAGGATGCCTGAAGAATTAGGAATTGAAGGTAAATTGGATTATTTGCACAAATTTGAATATCATGTACCTTACAAAGATGTAGGTTCTGAAAATGAAATTTGTGGAACGTTAATTGGGATTATTGACAAATCTACAGAATTAAAAGAAATTGATGGGGAGATAGATGAAATTAAATGGATTTCAGCCAGTGAATTACTTTTAGAAATTAAAACAAACCCTCAGATTTATTGTCCATGGATGCTTATTGCATTAGAATTACTGGATAAATCTGATGAATCTATGCTCAAAAAACATGCAAATATCTTATCTACATGGATGACTAGTGATTTTCATGAAGGATTGCAAAGTGCAATCAAAATACATTTGCCACAAGAAAAATGGAGATTAGTAAATGAAAAAAACTAAACAAATTGAAAAAAATGCAAAAACTGTAAATAAGTTTCTCAAATCAAAATTAAAAGGAAATCCAAAAAAACTCTATGATGCTGCAGGACATTTAATTATTCACGGTGGAAAAAGACTCAGACCATATATGGTAATTAGAAGTTGTCAAATTTTAGGTGGAAAAGTAACTAATGCAATGCCAGCTGCTAGTGCAGTCGAAATGGTCCATAATTTTACATTAGTTCATGATGACATTATGGATAATGATGAAATGCGTCACGGTGTTCCAACTACACATAGAAAATATGGAATGCCAATTGCAATTCTTGCAGGAGATGTATTATTTTCTAAAGCATATCAAGTTATTTCTGATACAAAATTATCACCTATTGCAACAACACATCTTATTTCAAGACTTGCGAAAGCATGTGTAGATGTTTGTGAAGGACAATTACTTGATGTCAAAATGGCTGAAGAAAAGAAAATTCCAACACAATCACAATACATTACAATGATTGGAAAGAAGACAGCAGCTTTGTTTGATGTATCATGTGCAATGGGGGCAATATGTGCAACAAGTAAAGATAAAGATATTTCAAATCTTTCTTCATTTGGAAGAAATTTAGGAATTGCATTTCAAATTACTGATGATTTGATTGGAGTTATGGGAGATCCTAAAATTACAAAAAAACCAGTAGGAAATGATCTTCGAGAAGGAAAAAAATCACTGCCAATTTTGATGGCAATAAAACGTGCAAAAGGTAAAGACAAAAAAATTATTTTAAAGGCATTTGGAAATTCTAAAATTTCAAGAAATGATCTCAATAAGGCAGTGGATGTAATTCGTTCTCTGGGAATAGAAGACAGTGTTCGTAAACAGGCACTAAAATACGCTGAAAAAGCAGAAAAATCGCTATCAAAATACTCAGGTTCAGCAAAAACTGAACTTATTGCCCTATTAGATTTTGTAGTTAAGAGAAGTGTCTAACAATATCAGGTAAATCGCAATGGATAACGAAGTTAAAAAAGAAATTAGAAAGATGGCCCTTCAGAATGCTTTTGAGCACGGAGGTCAAACTCAAGATAAAATAATTTTAGGAAAAATTCTTGGAACAAAACCAGAATTTAGAACAAAAGTAAAAGAAATTTCAGGAGAGATCTCAAAAATTGTTGCATCAGTAAATCAGTTATCATCAGAAGAACAACAAAAAGAAATGGAGGAAAAGTTTCCAGAAGCATTAGCGCCAAAAGAAAAAATAATTGAAAGAGAGGGATTACCAGAATTAAAAGATGCAGTACAAGGAAAAGTAATTACACGATTTCCCCCAGAACCAAATGGTTATCCGCATATTGGACATGCAAAAGCTGCAATAATTAATTCAGAATATGCAAGGATGTATGGTGGAAAATTCATACTTAGAATGGATGATACAAATCCAGAAGCCGAAAGAATGGAATATCATGCTGCAATAAAAGTGGGATTGGAATGGCTTGGAATAGAATTTGATCAAGTAAAAAATACTTCAGATGACATGGAGTTATTTTATGAGAAAGGAATTGAATTACTTAATTTGGGAAAGGCGTATGTTTGTACTTGCAAAAGAGAAGACATCAGTAAGAACAGAAGAGCAAGAAAAGCTTGTAAATGCAGTATGGAAGATATTGGAAAAAATAATAAAAATTGGGAAAAGATGCAAAACAAATTCAAACCTGGAGAGGCCATAGTAAGATTTCGTGGAGATATGAAAGCAGATAATGCAGTAATGAGAGATCCTGTATTATTACGAATTATAGATGAAAAGCATTACACCGTAGGTGACAAATATAGAATTTGGCCTAGTTATGATTTTGCAGTAGCAATTGAAGATAGTATTGATGGAGTAACACATGCTTTTCGTTCAAAAGAATTTGAACTGAGAAAGGAGCTAATTAATGCAATTTTAGATGCATTAGGCATGAGAAAACCACAACAAGACTTTTTCTCCAGGCTGGAATTCAAAGGAATGCCCATATCAAAGAGAATAATCAAACCTTTGATTGAAGAAGGAAAGGTATCATGGTATGATGACCCCAGACTTCCAACTCTAGAAGCACTTAGACGAAGAGGAATCAAACCTGAAGCAATTAGAAAATTCATCATGTCTTTAGGATTAACTAAAGCAAACACACTTGCCCCATTTGATTCTCTTGAAGCATTCAATCGAAAATTTGTTGATGCAGATAGTATGAGATTGTTTATGGTAAAAAATGCCAGAAAATTAAAAATAAAAAACTTATCAATTTCAGTAGTTGAAATTCCCAATCACCCAGTAAATGATATGGGTAAAAGAAAAATCGATATCACCGAAGACTTTTACATTTCTGGAGATGATGCAGAATTAATCAAAGAGCAAATATCAATTAGACTTTTAGGATTAGGTAATGTTCAGATCACAAAAGTAGGTGATGAGTTTGAAGGGGAGTTTGTCAAAGAAGTGGAGTCATCCAAAATTCCAAAGATTCAGTGGGTTCCTCAAAAAACAGCTCATGAAATTAAAATGATCATTCCAAAAATTTTATTCAATGGTGAAGAATTCAATGAAGAAAGTTTAGAAGAATTAGACGTTTATACAGAACCTTATTACTTACAATTAAAAGAAGGAGAAGAAATTCAGTTTGTTAGATTTGGATATTGTAGAAAAGATTCACAGAACCAAGCAATTTTTACACATAAGTGATTAATAATGAAAATAGCACGATTGTCATACGAAAATAATGAAACATATGGATTCGTTAAAGGAGACAAAATTGCAACAAAAGATGAGATAACTTATCTTACTGGAGTGCCAATTCCACATAATGTAAAAGATTTTCTTTTTGATGGATGGTTTGAGGAAATAAAAAATAAGATACAAGATTTGCCTTATGGAGAAAATATCTCCAAATTCAAACTACTAGCACCAATTCCAAATCCAAATAAAATAATTTGTTTGGCATTCAATTATGTCGATCACGCAAAAGAACAAGGATTAACAGCACCTGAAGATCCTGCAATCGTCATAAAACCAAGAACAGCACTTAATGGGAATAATTCTCATATCGAATGTCCAGATTTTGTCACACAGTTAGATTATGAAGTAGAATTAGCCTTGATAATTGGAAAAAATTGTAAAAATATTAGTTCCAATGAAGCTAAAAATACAATTTTTGGATACATGGTATTCAATGATGTTTCAGCCAGAGATATTCAGTTCAAAGATAAACAATTCACAAGAGGTAAAAGTTTTGATTCATTTGCACCATGTGGTCCGTGGATTACAACTGTAGATGAAATTCAAGATGCACAAAATCTAAAATTAACAACTAAAATCAATGGAGAATTGAGACAAAACTCCTCTACAAGCAAGATGTTTATCAAAATACCTGAAATAATTTCAAAAATTTCTAAAGTTATGACATTAGAAAAGGGAGATATTATTTCAACGGGAACACCTGCAGGAGTTATACTAAACAAACCAAATGCAGTGTTCTTGAAAGATGGCGATAAAGTTGAGATGGAGATTGAAGGTTTAGGAGTTTTAAACAACACAATAAAAGTTGTAAAATCAATCTAGGTTTTTTCTCAACAAATAAAAAGAAAGTTTATACTCTAAAAATTTTAAATTCAGTAATTTCTCTTTAGTCAAAATTTGAATTCGATTATAATTATTTTGCATAGCATGATTTTGTAGAAATAATAGTATTTGGGATGTAGTCTTTTCCGAACCAGAAAACAATGTAACAATTAGAGTTTTTTCAAAATGCTCAGAATCAGAAATGATTGCAGTAGAAGTTTTACCATCAATTTTTGATTGAATTATTTTGTTTTGTTTAGATAATTCAGATATTATTGTACTATCAATTGGAATTCATCGCCAAGATTTGACATAATGAGTACAGAGACAATCATCTAAGGAATTTGTAAAAATAATATCAGAATTTGTATTTTTTTCAGGCTCAAGAGAATAAAAATTCCAGGTTTGAAAAATTGTATATTCTAATGATTTGGCCATTGAAAGAGAAACAGAGTTTTCAGTATCAATTAACATAAATGAAAATATTACATTACCTTTTTTTCCTATTGATTCTACATGTTTTATTAATTCAGATGCAATTTTTTGATTTCTAAAATTGGGATCTACTCTAATTCCTTCAATCCAAAGTTGATTTTTGGAAAAAAATGCATGACAAATACCAACAGGTGATTGTTTTTCATACACAAACAAAAAATCTTCAGTTAACCAAAAATCCCAAACATGTTCAACATAATCACCCCATGAGAAAGTGTTTTGACAAAATTTCAAAACTTGATGTTTATCTGAAAGTTTTGCATTTCTAATCATATATACGAAAAAATATTAAGCATTGTCAGATAAAAACTTCAATGGGAAAAATTATTGCGGGAAAAACATCAGATATTCCTCCTGGAAAAATGATCAAAGTGTCTATTGATGGAAGAGATATACTAGTTACAAATATTGATGGAGAATATTGTGCAACAGATGATTCATGTACACATTCTGGTGCAAGTCTTTCAGAAGGAAAATTAGACGGATGTGTTGTTACATGTGGATGGCATGCTGCAGAATTTGATTGTAAAACAGGAAAACTGGTAAAATTCCCAGCAAAAATTAGAGATTTGACATCTTACAACGTTACAGTGGAATCAGATAGCGTATTTGTGGAGATGTAACTATATACTTCTAATTTTTAAGAAAAGGTGGAAAAATGGCTGATGAGACACAAAACAAAGAATCAATGAAAGAAGCAATTGACACATTAAATCAAATTATTGCCAGTAGTTCAACACCTAAAACAATAAAAAAATCCATTACAGATTTGATTGCTGATTTGAATAATGATGAATATTCGTTGTCAGTAAGAGCCGCAAATACAATTAGTTTGCTTGATGATGTAACACAAGATCCCAATATGCCCTCATACGTAAGAACACAGTTATGGCAGGCAGTTTCCAAATTAGAAAGTATAAGAGAATAAATTCTCGTTTTTAAAACAAATATTATTGAAAATTGATGAATATCTAGAGACTCTTCCTGAAAATTTACTGAGTGGAGAGGACGTACAATTACCAGAAAAGTCTCTAAGAGAAATTTTCAAATTTGTAAGACTAGAAAAAGATGATATTTTTTATCATTTAGGATGTGGAAATGAAAAAGGAATTGAGATTGCCGTAAAGGAGTTTCAGGTAGAAAAAGCTGTAGGAATAGACAATAATTGTGAGAAAATTAAAAATGCCAAAAAGAATCTTGAGGAAAAACAAATTCAAGCAGAACTAAGATGTCAAAATGTTTTAGATTCAGAGATTTCGGATGCGACAGTAATTTTATTTTGGTTTACAGATGATAATATTACAAATCAAATATTAGAAAAATTCAAAGAATTAAAACCAGAAACAAAAATAATTACAATTTGGGGCCCCCTTCCAGATTGTATTCCAGACAAAGTAGATTTTCCATATATCATAAACAAAATACCACTCAAAAAAGCAAAAAACATGCAAGAACAGTTACTATCAGTATTTGGAGTAAAGTGTATTGATTTTGTTACAGCATGGGAATTTGCAGAAAGATACACAAAAGCAATTGGATCACCTGAAATCAAAAATGATAGATTTCTTACAATTATCCAGACATTAGTTATGTGGATTAATGCAAAAAAATTAGGAGTTGCTTGTGGAGAAGAGATTCCAGAATCTATTCAGACATACATCAAACTTATGAAAATGAATTTTGATATTGATTTTGAACCCATGTTAAAAGAATAATTTGTGTAATCCTTTTATTTTGTTTTTACATAAATCAATTATGGATGGAAGAATGCATATCAATGTATCAGCAGTAGATTATGATAAAACAAGCAAAGCATTAACAAGACAATTATCACTTTTAGAAGAAATGGTTCACAGTGAAGAAGATTTTGTGATGACAGATTCAGAATTTGCGTTTGGATGGCATTTTTTTGTATTAAGTGTGAATAAATCACTCATTCAAAAATTGGTTGGTATGATGGGTCCTGACTTTGAGAAATTAAAAGGAAAAGGTACAGAGAAAAAATTCCTGACTTGGTTAACCAATAATTTAGAGAGCAAGTCACCCAGATTCAAGCTTGCTATAAAAGAAGAAATGGAATCAAGTAAATTTGGAATATTTTAATTATGTTAGATTTGAGTGATTAGATAATCTCAAATTTTCAACAATTTATGATCACATTTTTTAATGGTAAAAACTAACAGGAGAAATGGAAGATTACAGGAGTTTTTTAGAAGTTTTAATGATATCAAACAAAAATGTTAGATTTTCTGCTATTTGTAGTCTAAAAGAAGAATTGTTATTTCAAAAACGTCGTGATGACATTAGACAATTATTTTCTTTAGAAGAAACTAAAGAACAGTTGAATCGAACAATTGAATCATGGAAATCACGTGCAGAAATTAAAGATAAAGTTGGAAATCCATTATATTCAGTTTCATCATATGAAAAAATTAAGAGAATAACCATTCCAATTGATGATGATCATTTACTCTTTATCAGTATGGATAACAATGATGAAGAAGTAGAGATGTTCAAAAATATCAATATAAAAAATGTTTCAACATTATTGGGAATTGGTCCTTCAAAATCATAGTTGTGATCACCGTTTGAAAATTTATTCTGTGAAGAATATCATATTATAAAATAAAAAGAGGCCCTCGAGGGGAATCGAACTCCTGTCCGAGGATCCACAATCCTCTATACTAACCACTGTACTACGAAGGCCACAAATTAGAAAAAAAGTTCATCCAGTAATAATCTTTGATTTTTTATGAAAATCAGACTGTAGATTTATTATTAACTATGTGAAATTTCTATTATGAGATTTTGGTGGGTTGCAATGGCCATTACAATCGGACTAACATACTACGGCGGAATGTATTTACTTCCATACAAGTAGATAGAGCCTAAAATTTTAGCATAATTCTGTATTTTGTAATTAACTGTAGATTTAATGTAAAGTAATAACGATCGCTTTAAATTTGTTGTATCAGGGTATTTTTCGACATGAGAAAAGGATTCATCTCCAATAGATTACGTTCGGGTAGAAAATCCATAGGGAGTTCTATTGAAAAGAAAATTGAAACCATACAGGCAGAAAAATTTGTGTGGGTTGATTTACAGAATCCTGATAGAAATGATGTAGAAAAATTAGCTAAAAAATACAATTTCAATGCATTAAACATTGAAGACTGTATGACAAAATTTGAGCTTCCAAAATTAGACAGTTATGATGATCATTTTTTCGTAATTCTTCATTTTCCACCACTAACCCAAAAAGTCGGAATTTCAAAAAATAGTCAATTATCCATATTCATAGGAAAGGATTTTCTAGTCACAGTTCACCAAGGAGATCTTAAACCACTTGTGGAATTGGTTGATATTTGCAAATCAAATTCAGATGAACAGAGAAAAAATAGAATATTACAAAAATCTTCAGGACTATTACTTCACGAAATTATAGATGTGTTAGTAGATGATCTGTTACATACATCTAGAAAAATTATTGCCAATTTGGACGAAATTGAAGATAGAGTGTTTGATGAAACAAAACCAGTAGCAAGAAGTATTGCATTACTTAGAAGAGAGATTAACAGGCTAAGAAGAATAGCCAATCCATTAAAGAAGTTTGTTTTAGAAATTACAAAGAATGTAAAGAAGTTTTCCGAAAGAGAAGAAGATCTTTCATTATATTTTGATGATGTAATCGATCACATTGATAAAGTAATTGAAACATTAGAAGAATCAAGAGAAACAATGGAGATTTACAAAGATACAGATTTTGTGTTAAGTACAGAAAAAACGAATAAAGTACTTGCGGTTTTAACTATCATATTCACATTAGCAATTCCAGCAACAGTAATTGGAACATTTTATGGAATGAACGTAAATTTGCCAGGTGGAATTGGAGAAAATCCAATGTTCTTAGGTCCATTTACAACTTTCATAGTTATGATTCTAGCATCAGCAATTCCTGCAATTATGATGTTTACATATTTCAAAAAATTAGGCTGGATCAATAATTAGAGTATCAAAATCCAAATTAATTCAGAAAATGAGCTTAGATAAATACCAGATAATTTAACTAATTTTATGGGCAAAATCAAAATACGAACTGGAAGGGGAACAGGAACTATCAAGGTTGATGATTCAAAACAAAAAATCTCAGGAGAGGAATTTAGAAAACTCCAAGCAGAAAAGAAAAAAGCCGCAGGAAATACTAGAGTACATACAGGTAGAGGAACAGGCTCTAGAAAACTTAGCGATATACCAGAACCAAAAGATAGACCTTCAACAGAAGGAATGACCCGAAGTACAGGTAGAGGAACAGGCTCTAGAAAGAGCAGAGGCAAATAGTATTCCTCAAAACTTCATTTTTACGATTTTATTCCAATAAGATTATCTTAGATTTTCACATCTGGATTTTCAGATTTTACTTTTTCCCAATCTTTGAGAAAGTTTTCTAAACCAATTTTTGTTAATGGGTGTTGAAGCATCTTATCTAATACTCCAGGAGGTAAAGTAACCACATCAGCTCCAATTTTTGCAGCATCAACTACATGCATTGGATGACGAACACTTGCAACCAAAATTTCAGTTTTCAAGTGAGGATAATTTTTAAAAATATCTTTAATATCTTGAATGAGATTCATACCATCTTGACCAATGTCATCCAATCTTCCAATAAATGGACTAACATATTTTGCACCAGATTTTGCAGCAAGTAGAGCTTGATTTGGAGAAAATACTAACGTTACATTTACAGGAATTCTTTCAGATGAAAGTGATTTACATGCTTTTAATCCATCAGGAGTCATAGGAACTTTAACAACAACATTATCACCATATTCACGTAATCGTTTTCCTTCTTCCATCATTCCAGAAAATTCAGTACTAACAACTTCAAGACTAACATCACCTTTGATAATTTTTGTAATCTCTTCCATTGCATCTTTAGGATTGCCTTTTTCTTTTGACATAAGAGATGGGTTTGTAGTAATTCCATCAAGTAATCCCATGTCATTGAATTTTTTTATTGATTCTAAATTGGCAGTGTCAAGAAAAATCTTCATAATTTTTTACTCCTAATCTCTTTGACTTGTTTTACCATATTAAAAGATGTTATTCCATGCTTTTCTAAAAGTAAAGGAATTTCATTATCCCTAGCAGACTCACCAAACATGTCTTGAGCACCAATTCTCTTTACAGGCACAGGATATGATTCAGAAACAGATTCAGCAACTGCAGAACCCATTCCACCAACAATATTATGTTCTTCAGTAGTTACAATGCATCCAGTTTCACGAGCAGCTTTTTCTAAAATTTCACTGTCAATTGGTTTTATTGAAAACATATCCAAAACTCTACAAGAGATTCCTTCTTGTTGAAGTGTTTCAGCAGCTTCTAATGCCATCCTTACAGTGATTCCACATGTTGCAATGGTACAATCAGAACCATCTCTCAAAGTTATTCCCTTTCCAATTTCAAAGTTTTGAGAATCTGAATGGATTAAGGGAGTTTTTGATCTAGCCATTCGCATGTAAAATGGTCCATATTCGTTAGCCATCAAATATGTTAATTTTGAGACTGCAACTGTATCTGCAGGAATAAAAACTCGAAAATTTGGAATTACTCTCATAATTCCAATATCTTCAATTTGTTGATGTGAACCACCATCAGGTCCAACTGAAAGACCTCCGTGTGAAACAACAAATTTTACATTAAGACCTTTTTTTTCAGGTGGAGAAGGGTAAGCTACGTTATTTCTAATTTGATCCACTGCCCTTCCAGGCAAAAATATTGCATAAGTACTTGCAAAAGGGATTTTTCCAGATACTGCTAAACCAGCAGAAGTTGTTACAAGGTTTGCTTCAGCAATTCCAACATTAAAAAATCTATTTGGAAATTCTTTTCCAAAACCAGATGTTTTTAGTGAATCAGTAGTATCAGCTCCCAATACAACAACATTTGGGTTTTCTTTTCCAAGTTGGATTAAAGATTTTGAATATTCTGAACGCATGTCAGTCATTACTGGTTCATTCAAAGATATCCCTTCTCCTTTGCAATTTTTTTAATTTGTTCTTGTTTTTCACCAACAACATGTAATCCAATCCATTTGTTTACTAATTCTGTTCCACCTAATTCATTGGCTTTATCAAGTAAGAGTCCTCTTCTGGATGCTAGTACTTCGGTTCGAAAGTCTCTAATTGCAGCACAAACATCTTGTTGTCCGATAATAGCTCCACCTCCAACAAAGGCTCTAGCACCATCTGCAAAAACTGAACCAATATTTTCAAGATTTACTCCCCCATCAGCCTCAATATATCCCGAAAAATTATGTTCTTTTAGAATGGTATTTAGTTTGGCCATTTTTGCATGTGTTTCTTCAATGTATTTTTGGCCAGATTTTCCAGGTACTACAGACATAACAATAATCTGATCAAGTGAAGGTAAGAATTTGTAAGACCATTCAGGTAAATCAGTATCAGGATTAATTGCAAAG
The DNA here is from genome assembly GCA_016125975.1 of Candidatus Nitrosopumilus sp. Taxonomy (GTDB): domain Archaea; phylum Thermoproteota; class Nitrososphaeria; order Nitrososphaerales; family Nitrosopumilaceae; genus Nitrosopumilus. The sequence continues at coordinate 1,462 of JAEFCZ010000010.1, read as the reverse complement.
CCAACACCTACTTGATTTTGTTTTAACAAATCATGAATTTCTCCAAAACTAGATTCATCAGTTACTTCAGCATGTACAGTAATGATATCACTTCCAGCATCAATGTAATCTCTAACATGTTTTACTGGATCATTAATCATCAGATGAGTATCAAATGGTATTACAGTAAGTGATCGTAACTCTTTGATTTTGTTATGATCAAAAGTTTTGTTTGGAACAAATTGTCCATCCATCACATCTAGATGAATATAATCAGCTCTTCCTGAAACACATCTCTTAACTTCATTTTCAAGATTTGTCATATCACCTGCAATAATTGAAGGTGCAATCATAAATTGAGAATCTAATTCCATATTGATTATTGGAACAATATCAGAGTCAGGTGCCTTTCCATGCCATGCAGGGTTATCTTCCATGTGTTCAACAGCTTTTCCTTTAATGGTTCTTGAGATAATTATTGTTGGGACACCTTTAGTTGCATTTGCTTTTGCGATAGCTGAATCAATCTGTTCAACTCTATGTCCATCAATTTCAATTACATTCCAACCAAATGATCTCCATTTGTCACCAGTTTTCCATCTAGAGGCATCTTTCCACATTTCAGAAAGATTATCGCTTTCTAATTTTTTGTCAAGAGGCATAATTTTCTCAGTGTAGGAATCTTGTTGAATGAAATTTCGATCAAGAAAAGCAGTAAGATTATCAACTTTGTATTTGGCAGCAGTCATTGCAGCCTCCCAAATTTGACCTTCGTCAGACTCTCCATCTCCAATAATTGTGTAAACATGATAATTTTTTGAATCGATTTTACCTGCAAGTGCAATACCTACAGAATAAGACAAACCAGTACCCAATGAACCTCCACAAAATTCAACTCCAGGACATTTCAAATCTGGATGTCCTTGTAATTTACTTCCAAATTTTCTCAAAGTTTCAAGTTCGGATTCTGGAAAATATCCTGCCACTGCCATATTCGAAAATAATCCTGGAGCTGCATGACCCTTTGATAAAACTAAACGATCTCGATCTTCCCATTGAGGGTTTTTAGGATCAAATTTCAAATATTTGTTAAATAAACAGCCCAAAATTTCAGCCATTGAGAATGAACCACCTGGATGACCAGAACCAGCAGTATTTGTAGCTTTGATTACTAATTTTCGGGCTCTAAGAACATTTTTCTTAATTTGATAATAATTGAGCCCCATATCGATCGTTTTGACTTCAAATTTAATAAAAATCTACTTCTAAAACACATTCATAAAAAAATTCTAAAAAAATCACAAAATATCAAAATAGGGAGCAAATCACGTAGAAAAAATTTAAAGAATTTACAATGGTTTAATTACAGTATAATTTTACAAGTTTTTGAAAGATATGTCATTTGGTGAAGAAAAAGAGATGCACACAGCAACATGTGGTGACTGCGGAAATGAATGTCAAGTACCTTTCAAACCTAAAGAAG
>JAEFCZ010000083.1 GCA_016125975.1 Candidatus Nitrosopumilus sp. | reverse complement strand
CCTTCTTTCTGGTATTTTCTCATTAGTGCATTCAAAGCATCAGCTTTTTCCTGGTTATCTGTAACAAATTTGGCATGTCCTTTGGTTACCACGCTGATGTACAAAGTATCAGTCAGTGAAGCGTCAGTGGGTGGTTCAAAAAAATATGAAGGCAAGAAGGCTAATTCTTTGTCTACCTCAAAACCACATTTTGAGTTGAGCTTGATGTTGTCGTATTTTTCACCTCTTGGAAAACCATGGATGTAAATGGCTTCATTGTAATAAACAAAATTCATTGGGGCAACAAAAGGAAATCCATTTTCATCAATAGTTGCAATACTACCAACATGCTCTGTTTGTAAAAACTCGATCATCTTTTCTTTTGATTTTATCATTGATCTTTCTCCAAAGTTCATAAAAATTCCACGGCAATCATGATTATATCTTAATCTATGAAACAAAGTCTGAAAACAGATAGATGCAACAAAATGAAAACAGGTTTTTTGTGTCTAAAATAATGATTAAAAAGTTCATTTTTGTTTGTTTCACAAAATAAATCATAGTTATTTCACACAACTCTAATGGCTACAGCTAAAAAGAAGACAGCATCCAAAAAGAAGACAGCAGCTAAAAAGAAAACAGCAGCTAAAAAGAAAACAAAGAAAAAGTAATTTTCTTTGAGACTTTGGGAAAATCAAACATCATTTCCCTAAATGCGGGTATCAAATGCCGATAGTATGGCAATTCAGTTCCTCGTTTTTTGAATTTTCTCCTTAAGCGTTTATCACTATTACATTTTGATGGCAAGTCCTTTTGTTGCAGCAGGCGTAGCATTGTTAGGAATAGTGGTAATGGCAGCAATCCTGAGCACTTCTGCCAACCAAATGCAATTTTCAGTAACCGCTTCAGAGTCTGCATCAATCCAAAACGACAAGGTCAAAGAAAGCATAGAGGCCACGCTGACCCCAGACGGTCAACTAAACATCAAAAATGACTGGGGCAAGACCACGAGAATAAAGGAGATAAGAGTAGTTGATGATAGCGGAAACGTTGTCTTGCGTGAGGCCATAGATGCAGAGATTAGCTCATTTAGAACCTCAAGCCTTGATCCACAGATTGCATCGGTAATCTCAGAAAAAGTAAACTCCCTGCCATAGAACTTTGCTCCTTAAGCCGATTTTTTTCTTGTATTGCAATGAGAAAAGAACTATACATTGCAATTGCATGGATGATTGTTTTTACCGGATCGTGGACTCAATCAGCTGATGCACAGCAGATTCAGATTGTCACAGACCTTGGCAATGTCTTTGTAGCAGAGCAAGCATCTGAAGAGGCCAACAACAGCGGACAGGGAGGAGGCGGCGTCTTTGGCAACAGTGGGACCTTCAGGACGCTTGACCTTGCAGGCCAAGTAATTCATGGACAGGGAATGACTGGAAAAGCAAATTCGCTCAAAAGTTATACCGAAGTTGATCCTCCTTCTGATTTTGCAGCAGTAGTGTTAGATGATGACAAAGTTGTTGCAATGTCAATACCAGAATTTACTTCTGAATACAAATACAATTCTGAATCACTTGAGCAGATAAAGGTAACAAAACCAAACATCATGAGTTTTGCAAAAAGCAGAACTGTTCAAGGAAAAGGAACTGTAACAAACGGCGATGAGCTTGTCTTTTCTGGCAACGGCGTAATCATTGCAAAGCTAAATGATGTTGGAGGAAAAAGTACATTTCTAAAAGGTGACATTCCGTCTGGGACGATACGTTTGGTGGAATCCCCATATGATCTGATGAATCTGCCATATGAAAACGGAAAAGGATTCAAGGTAGATGAGACATCAAAGAGAAGCGACAGTACAATCTCTTCTGTTAGAGAGAGTAGTGGTGGAAGAGGATGGTGCTGTGTTTATTGGATGGCATATACAGTGCAAGCAAACATTCCAACAAGTGCAGCAATCAGCTCTGAGAAAAACTTCTACGGCGAGTTTGACTATAACACATCCTGGGGATATTGGCAGAAATACTACAAGGGATTTAGCAAAGGATATGAATACCGATGGATATCACAGGGTTCTGCAGGAACCTCAAATCTAACACCTGTTGGGGCAGTAGATTCTGATGGATTATTCAAACTAAAATCAGCGTACTTTCAGTACGGCTACACCAGCAAGCAGTACAGCTTCTCTCTTTCTGGAACAGCCAAGATATACGACAAGGGAGTTCCTGCAAAAGACATTCTGAGATTCTCTCACGACTTTGAGCAGCCATTTGTGTTTCCATCTGGCAAGGACCTATACCTTGTAGCAGAGCCCAAAGGCGGTACAATCAGGCTAAAGGCAGAAGGCTTTGATCCTGCAAAGACAGTTTTCTTTAAGGTGACCGACCTGCCTCCAAATGCTCCTTACGAGGTTGTAAAGAACAATCTTGTGGGAACCCGCGGAATGACCTCTCCGTCTGGGCAGATAAGCCTGACTGCAAACTCTGTGGATTTGCTAAATGACATATCTCCAGGTGGCATCTTAAAGATATATCCAGACTCTATGTCGTATCGCGGAAGCTTTAGTACAGTCGTCTTTGATACCATAAATGACAAAACCCTTCACATCGATGATGGGCATGACAGGGCATACACTGCATTTGCGTATGTCAGGCTGCCATTTTCAGTTGATGCACAAATTGACAAAGTATCTGTAGGAAAGACTGCAATTTCATACCTTGATGGAAAATACCAAGCAGGAGATGCCATCTATATCCCAATACTTCCAAACACTGACAAAATCACAATGAATGTAAATGGAATCAGTGCAACCCTACGACTGCAGGATCTTCCAGATGTTACAGGTGGAAAGCCAATACCTCCAGTGACTGCAGACAACTCTGACTTTAATGCCGATGGAAGCCTTGCAAGCATATCTGCTGATGCAGGAAGTGCAGCCTTTGCAGTAGCAACTGATCAGGGACGAATGTATGCAATGGTAACAATGAGTGTTTCAGGAAACTCTGCATTCTCGCAAGACGTATCACTGCACTTTACACCCAACCCGCCTCCTCCCCCACCACCCAGAGACCCTCTAAGTGTGTATGTTGATGTGTACAAAAATGGTGAGCTTGTAAAAAGTGAGATGGTCTACTATGATGACAAGCCAATCTTTACTCCACTCAATGCACTAAATGGCATGTCCATAATACAGGCAACTGATTACCATTACAGCCAAAGAACCGTATCGGCAATGACACTGGTGGATGTACAGCCAGGTGACTTTGTAGAGTTTTTTGTAAGGACTCACATCTATGCTGAAGGAATCCCAATACCGTATTCACTGGTGCCACAATCAAGTGGAGGAACATACTCTATAGACAAGGTTGTCAGTGCAGCAACTGCCACTGCAAAAATACACCACGGCTCAATTCTGACGGCCATGGCCTAACATCCTTTTTTTATTTTTTTTTAAAATAACTCTAAAGGTGCCTTAAATCAAAATAATTTCTTTTGGCCTGAATGAAAAGATCAGGGTTATTGGTTGTTTTATTGTTAATCTCTGGTAGTTTGTTTTATCCCACAGATGTTGTCCTTGGCCAGTTAGATGATGCATCTGAAGAAGATCTAGAAGACCAAAATCTTGGAGCATATATCTGGGCTCCAAAAAACATGGTCAAAGGAGAAACATATGATGCTGTTGTGATCCTAAAACAGGCAACAAACCACGGCAATTTGGCCTTGATATCTACAAGCGACCCGTCAGTAATCAGGGTTCCACAAAGCGTGAGCATTTTGCCTTATTCCAATCATGGAATATTTTCCGTAGATGCACTAAAGCAGGGAGAGGCAGATCTTTTTGTAAGCATCAATGGAGAGCTGGCAGAAACCAGAGTCTTGGTGCATTCAGCAAGCAGACAGCCTGATTCACTTGACATCTTGGTTCCATCAAACCAGACAAAATCTGACAAAATGATTGGATATGTAATATCTGTTGATAGTAACGGCTCTCCGGTTCCAGTCAAAGAAGATGTTCAGATACGACTAAGTGCATCCAGCATGATTGATGTTCCGCAAACCATACAGATAAAAAAAGACTCGCACTATACCAGCTTTGTTGCAAACATTGCAGGTTCTGGAAAAATATTTGCAAGTGCCCAAGGACTAAAGCTTGCCACACAAGAAATAACAAAACTGCAAGATGATGTAACAGTAAGAGTTGCAGTGGCACCTGATGTTGCAATGCAAAACTCTAAGGCATTTTTTTATGTCTGGCTTGAAAAAGATGGCAGACCATTCAAGCCGCCATATGTAACAGAAGCGTTTCTATCCTCAAGTGATACTGGAATAGTAAGGTTTTCAGAGAATCGCGACATTACACATTATGGTGATTCTGTTTTGTCTATTCCAGTGATTAATGGAGTGGGCAAAGGAGTTCTAGTTACTGACAATCCGGGTGCTGCAATTATCACTGCAAATGTGAGGGGTTTTGGCTCTGCACAGACTAACATGGTTGTCGGTTCTGTTTTGCTTGATGAAGATTTTGAGATAATATCACCACAGGATGAAGAAGAATTTGATAAGAGGGTTCGTTTGCTCTCAGAAAGAATGCCTACAACTGCATTTTCTTGGTTCTATCCAAAGGTAACAGATGGCAAGGCATACGGCGTTGTTGCATTATACAACATGAATGTGACAAAAGATGTCACCACCGATGTAAACTTTACAGACACATCAATTACAGTTACAGATGAAATTAACCGCGTTGTGCCAGTTCCACTAGATGGCAGAACCATTACCATTTCATCGATGAGTGGACTCGAATATCCTGATGTATTGGTATTGTCAGAATCAAATGAGATTGCCAAAACTAGAGGCAGCGGATTTAATCATGCGATAGAGTTTGAAGTAGATTCCCTAAATGAGGGAAATTACACAATATCTGTCTCAGGACCCGGCTTGGATAGATTCCAGTCTAATCTAGATGTGGTTTCAGCATATTCAGAATCCTATAATCTGAGTGTAATTTCCATTCCTAGCCTACCTGATCAAAGGCAGGACTTGGCAATGATTTCAGTACTGGATGAATCGGGTGCGCTGGTTGATGTACAAAAATCGTTTTTGGGTCCAATCAAACTTGATGTCTCTACAATCAACATAGAAGAAGAATCATCAAATCTTAGCATTACGGGAACAGGTACGGCAGTTTACAGTGGTTTGGTAAAAGAGAATGCAAGAATTACAGCATCGTCTTCTGGAATTGATCCTTTTGAAGTACAGCTAAGACCAGCTGGCATTGCAGCATCAATTGAATTTGATGTTCCAAAAATTGCCCACGTGTCTGAAAAGATTCCATATGCAATTCATGAGATTGATGTCTTTGGAACTCCACTGAAAAGAATTTTTGCTTCAAGCATTTCTGCAACGCCTGGAATTGTAACAGATGGAAATTATTTGGTATCAAATGCAGAAGATGAAGGAAGAATAGTTGTTCTGTCTACAGCAGGGGCTGCTGCAAAGACAATTGAGGCATTTGCAAACGAGATGGAGTTGTCTGTATCATCGCATGGAAATCGCGGCAAAGTTGGAAAAGATTTTCAAGTAAATCTTTCAAGTGATATTGATGATGTTAATGTTCTAGTTGACTCTCCCTTTCCATACAAAAAACTTGATGATGATCTAAAGTATGTCATTACTCCAGACAAGGAAGGTTACTTTAATGTAACATTTACAGGAATCAAACAAGGATACAAAACTGCAAACATCACGTTTGGATTGTTTGCTGAAAAAATAATTGAGCTTTTGATAAAGGCTACAGGCTCTGATGGAAACGAGTTAAACATTGCACAGACTGTCAGCATTGGAAATGTAACATCGACTGCAATAACTCCATATTCAGCAGAAATAAAACCACAATTTTTCAAAACAAAACTGGCTTCACAGGTTGATGTTGGAAACAAGGGGTATGCTCTTGCAAAAGTAACAGCTGGAGATAATGAGTTTTCAGATGGTATGATAGACATGTTTTTAGAAAAAGATACAATAATTCTTGCCGAATATGAAAGAATGGTGCAAATTGATGTTGCAGGAGCAGAAGGTTCTGGCTTTTATCCATACGGCCAGACGGTAACGCTGAGTGTTCTGCCAAAAGACAAGGTGTCATTTCTTGTAAGGGAGGTCTTTGATCAATGGGATGGCCTGCCATATGACACAGAACCAGTTTCATTTACAGCAAAAGAAGACCTCTCTGCAAGCGTCATGTATAGAGATGACTATTCATTTTTGATGCTGATTGTTGCTGCAATTGTAACTGCTACGCTTTACACAACGGCGATAAGAAAGAAGGTGAATCTGCGATGGGAAATCTCAAAACTTGCAGATTTGGTTAAAAGTAACATCAAGATTAGATCTCCAAAAATGTCACATGTCAGAGAATCCTTTGAAGGAAAAAAGAAAATAAAATTTTCTTGGCAATTGAAAAGGAAGGCAAAAGATAAAGAAAATAAAACTAATTCGGAAAAAGATTTCTAAACAACTCGAACCTAAAATAAAATAAACATTCTACAATACTAAATCCGCCAAGATTTGAAAAAGGAGATATTAGTGACAATTTTGATTTGTTTTTCTTTTTGATCTAATTCTTGGTGTATCTTCCAATCGTGCTTCTTTTACGTCTTAATGCTTGTCTACGCGTTAAAAGTCGCTTAGTTTTAAGATCATACTCGTACATGATTTTACCTTTTTTCAACAAAGTAATTCTATAGCTTAACTCATCTGATTTTATTTCATAGTTTTTCAGATATTCCCAAATTTCATCAAATTTTCTGTGAATGTCTTTCATGGCAATGGTTGCATGAAATTGAAATTTTTCTTTGGAATCATGATCTATGTTACTTGAATCAGTAATTTTTAGAAGTTTTTTAGCTAATTCATGTCTAAAGTCTTTTAATTCCTCACTTGGAATAATTTTCAAATAAATTACATTTTTCTTAACAGATGTTGTAACAAAAAGAAATTTCTTTTTTAATTCAAAATAATCAAAACCATTAACCTGATACTTCAATTCTGAGTATTGCGAGCCAACTTGACCTATTGTATTAATTACATCATTAATTGATCTGCATCGAAATGGTCCAAAAAGAGTGATGTGGGGTACAGGTCTATTTTTGACTGAGCCATGTACATGAAATTTGTGATAAATATCGTAAATTAGTCTTCTAGAAATTCTTTTGATGCCGCCCATCATTCTAATTTCAATTAGAAATGGTTTTTCCATAATCTCACGTTAACAGCTAAAATTTACTATCTGACTGTAGAGGCTTTGCAATTCATTGTACATTTTCATTCCCTGTTGATATTCTGATTGTGATCTTGCAATTTTTGGAAGTTTGTCATACTCTAATCCAAGTGAATCGTATCTTTGATTGAGTGAATCGTATTGGCGCATCTGCTTAGGAGTACAAGCATCAAATCTTTTGGCATATACTTGTCCTTCAGCAGCTGTATAGCATCCTTCACCGAAATTGCCATGATTTAATCCCAAAAATGCACAATATCCACCATAACATGCAACAGAGCCAGAAATGTGTTCGTAGCTAAGTAGATTCATTCTATGTCCAGTACTTTTCATCCATTCATCTACTATGCCATTTAGAGATGGATTAGATAATGATGGATGACCGTTTAAGGTAGTAAGATGTGCATTTTCTGCAACATTTTCATTTGATTTTAAACCATAATCTGTTTTCATGTTATATGGACATGTTCCAGTTTGAGGATTTGTGTGATCCAGATAATTGTAATCATACATGTCTTTGGCTCTTGCCAATGCCAATTCATAGACTCTTGAATCATGATTGATGGGATTTTTTTCATTCTGGACTCGTAGTTTGTTTATGTATTGTATTGCGTTAATTGCTTGCTCTTCAGTAGATTGTTGTGGTTTAGACAAGTCTTGTATGTTCGTGTTAACTTGATTGATTGTTTCTGTAGATTGTTCAATCATAATTTCTATTGGTTTTGAGATCTCAGCTGGAATTTGTGGAATATTAGCTGGTAATTCAGGAAAGTTTTGAATTGAATCAGAGAGTTTTTCTTGATTGAACTCAAATGTTCCACTTGCAAACAAAAATGCAATTATTCCAACTATGGCAACGCCACCAATACCTAAACCTATGTTTTTAGATTTGGTTTTTTTGTGAGACCTACCGTGGGTCTTCTTTCCACATCTTGTACAATAGAAATACCCTTGAGTGAACACATAGTTGTGACTACATCCCATGGTCTATCAAGTACATTTTAGGCAGTTGATCTTGATGGCAGTAATAACTGGCATTAGTTGTTCTACACCAAAAAGAGTTGGAAGCTCACTAACCCTTTTAACTGTACCCCAAACTTCAATTCTATCATCATTTAGGAATCTTGCTCCAATATGCTCTACCATTATGTAATTATGCTTATCAGGAGTTGGAAATTGATGAGGATTCGTAAGTACTAAAAATTCAAACTTGTCTGCTGAAATTGTTTCGGTACGATGTATTGGTCCTTCAATGCGAATAATTTTTCCTTTGTAATCTTTTATGTTTCTCAAAATATCATTATAATTCCAATCTACCGTCATCTGTTTAAGTTCTGTTTCAGATAAACTGACTGTAGGACTTTTAGAAATCATATTTGTTGCATCCTCAATAACTTCTTTTGGAAGAGCATCTGGAATATTTTGAATGGATTTTTCTAAATTCTCTTGATTAAAGGCAATGATTCCATTTAGAAACATGAATCTAATAACACCAATAGTCAATACTGATGCGATTCCAATTCCTATCTTTTTGGATTGTTTTTTCACATAACTTCTAGATATAACCACGCATTAACAATTTTTAAAGTATGAAGAATCAAATTTTACACTATTTTCGATGCCAATTAGTTGATTTGAACTTTAAACCTCCTTAAGAACGAAATTTATTCTAAAAATGATTTTGTCTGATTAGATTTCTACATCTACTTGATCTGGTTATTGTAGACTAACCTAAATAATTCTAAAATTCTGTATGTACAATGGATCTGATATTTGATATCATGTCTTCTGGAAATTATCTAAACAATAGGGCAGAGATTGACAAAAACCACAAAGTTATTTGTGCAGGAAGAGATGATTTACGTGATCTCATAGACGATGAAAAAATAATGGATTATGCAAAGCAGAACCATCTGACAGTTGTCACAAGGGATATTAATTTTGTAAAACGATGCTGCAAAAGCAATACAAAGGTTGCTGTTTTGAAAGGAAATTACCTCTTCCTCATTGAAAATGCAGTTCAAATGTTTGGACAAAAACCTCCTGAAGAATTATTTTCATAGGTATGAGTCAACCAATCCGATATTGCGCTTGTTGCAATCAGAATCTATACCCTCATTTTTTTAAAAATCTTAAATAAATTCTAATTTTTCATTTTGTGACTCAAACCAAACTTGACGTCATAGGTTTTGGAAACGACCAGATGGCATATGGCATCCCAACTCAAGATCGAATCCACATGGCAATCTTTGGCGAGGTAGGCTCTGGAAAGTCAGAGACAATGAAGCTACTCATTGCACAAAACATCAACCGCAATCAAGGATTTTTGCTAATTGATCCTCATGGAATGCTTGCAAGAGATGTTCTGCAACTAGTTCCAAAAGAAAAATGGGACAATGTGATTTACATCTCACCTGCATCAATTCACCAGTGTGGCAGAAGCATCAGAATAAATCCGCTAGAGTACAAGACAGATGAAGAAAGATACATTGTTGCAATGTCTTTTGTCAATGCACTGCACAATCTGCACAAAGAGGCATGGGGTGACAGACTGGAGGCAATACTGCGAAATGCATGCAACGCACTAGTCGAAGTCAAAGGCTCTACACTGCGAGACCTGAGAATGCTAGTCTCTGATCAAAGGGCAAGATCAATCTATCTATCCAAGGTAATAAGCAAGGACACAATTCACTTTTGGAAGAACACATTTGAAAAACAGTACAGCAGAGAAGCTGGCTCTGCTGCTTACAACAAGCTTGACAAGATTCTGGCAACACCACCAATTGCTGCAATGCTTGACACTCCAACATCAAGTGTTGATTTTGCCGACGCCCTAAACACTGGCAAATTCATAATCGTGGATCTTTCCAGTGGAACTTCTGATGATATTACCTCATTTTTGGGCTCGATTATACTGCACATGATATACGTTGAGGCAAAAAAACGAGTTGATAACACGCAGCAGCTGGCCGTGCCATTTTACATCTATATCGATGAGGCGCACCTGTTCTCACCGTTTGCATTAAGAGAGATTCTCAATACAATGCGAAAATTCAACGTCAAAGTCACTCTGGCAACTCAGACAATCAACGCATATCCTAAAAGAGTTGCAGACGAGATACCTGCCCTTGCCAGAACCATTCTCTGCTTCAAGTGCGATACTGGCACTGCCCACATGTTTCGAAATCTACTCCCTCTTGGTGCAGACGAGATGGTAGGACTATCCCTGCACAGGTTTGCGTTTTACTCTCAGGGAGTCAATCCGATAGTTGGGGTTGCAATGACTCGTCCAATCAAAACTAAGCTAGACAGGTGGCAGAACTTGGCCAAGTTTTCTGTTCAAAAGTATGGTGAGGTA